>CAIQBF010000065.1 GCA_903869975.1 uncultured bacterium
CCATCGGATTCCTCAAATACGGGGCCGATATTGGCCTCGACGATCTTCTTACCGATAGGTGCCATCACGCTCTCGAAGAAGTAGCAATTCTGATTGAATTTTGTTCCGAGGAGGGCATAGATATCTTCAAAGGCTTCGAGAGTTACTTCTCTCCCCCAGGAATACAAAGCATTTACCCTTACATCTGTCTTTTCATAAATCTTTTTATTAATCTCATCAATCTCTGCTTTCATTTCAGGATTATTATCATAAGCGTTAGAGCCAGCAGTGTACGCGAAACCAATTTGAATCGCTTGAGCAGATACCGACTGCGTTCTATCTACCGAATGTGGATTATTCAAAAGCACATAAATAGCCTTTGCAACATGCAAACCAACATCACCCTGATAGTTCGCACGGACGACTTCTGCCCCTGAGTATTCAAAAATACGCGCCGTCGATTCTCCGATGGCATTCGTCATGAGGTGTCCGATATGGAACGGCTTGAACGGATTCGGGTCGGTGTATTCCACCATGACTTTTTTACCAGCTGATCCAGTACCCGCGCCCCACTTTGCGCCGAGTGCCGAAATATTTTTTATTTCACGCGCGAAAAATTGTTTTGAAAGATGAAAGTTAATGAATCCCGGCCCTGCGATATCCATCTTTTCGATACCAATATCTGCGAGACTTTTGCCCGAAATTTTCGCCACGATTTCCTCAGCAAGTGCACGAGGATTCTTACCAAGCTGTTTTGCGTATGCAAGCGAGACATTGGTCGAATAATCGCCATGGGTAAGCTCAGCTGGGTGTTCAAGGGTAATAGCACCTGGCTCAGCGCCGAGTTCTTTGAGAGCTTCTCCTATGAGGTTTTTGAGTGTTTCGATCATGGTATATCTCGGCCACTAGTCTAATTCGCACCCGTGCTGCCCTCCCGTCCTTCGCCCCGAACAGTGTCTGAAAGCTCCTGTGTTTCCACGATAGCACATTCTTCGAATTTTTGAATGATCATCTGGGCGATCTTGTTTCCCTTAGGAATTCGTTGCTCCCGGTCAGTCGTATTGTAGAGATTCATGATTATCTCTCCCCGATACCCCGCGTCGATGACGCCACCCATAACTTTGAGTCCTTGATTAAACGAAACGCTCGATTTGTCCCAAATGAGACCCACATGGCCGGGCGGAATTTCGATAGCGACACCGGTAGGTACGCGCATCTGCGCATGTGGGGCAAATACAACTTCGCAGATAGCATAAAAATCTATACCGGCATCGCCCGGATGCCCCCCAGTCGGAAGCTTCGCGTCGGGATTCAGTTTTTTTACGTTGATATTCATATATTGAATTTTTCTTTAAAATGCCCGGAACCAAGCGTCTCATGATCATACACATAATTCGTGCGTTCCTGCACTTTTTGTATAAACGCGAGCATGTCGAGAGGAGTCCACACAGGTAGCTTGAGCTGCCGAGCAAGCTTTTCGAGCTTACCTTTCGCCTCTTTTGATTCGGCTGCGCCTTTCGCCGTCATTACCGCCTCATAATAAAAAGAGTCTTCCCCAGGATCGAAGAGTGCAAACTCCGCACCGCCATAGACAGCCGTGAGTACTTCCTGCGCGCTCACAATACCTTTCTTGTATCCAAGCTCAGCAAACATATCGACACCACGTGAGAATCCTCGCGAACAAAGTTCAGTGGCAAGCTCCTTGCGCTCCCCAAGCTTCCCCGTCTGAATATATATCGTATCGCGTCCATTCTTGTGCTCGATACGAACTTCGCGGTTGTTGAACCCGCGATCACTATACCGGAGCGTAATCCGCTGCTCAAGCCGCGAATGCTCCCCTCCTGTAGTGAGCAGTTTTTTCAACCGTTCATAATCTTTTTTTGAGACCGGCCCGCGGATATCTACATCGATCATTTCTTGAGTACCTTCGTAACCGCCGTATAAATCTGCGCGTGAATTTCTTCCCGCGGCAATATCTCGCCGCCTTCAGCGCACTCGATCTTCTTCCAATTCTTCTCTCGATCGCTAAGCCAGAGCGCACTCTTCTGTGAGTTTTTCAAAAATTCAATATCCGTCTCATGCACGTCTTTTTTTGTACCGAGATATTTACGGGCGTGCTCTATGTTGCGCTCGCCAATGAGACGCTCCACGATCTTGATCGGAAGATTGAGGTAAAAAACAGCGTCCGGACGCGGAATTTTGAACACGCCATATTCCATCGTATCGAGCCAAACCATGAACTCAGCGCGCTTTTTGGCGTCCTTGATCTTCCCTCCCTGATGAATCTGATTCGCAGAAACATACCTATTTGCAAGCACGACATATCCAGCCTTGAGCCACTTCTCGATCTTCTCTTTAGATTCAAAGCGGTCAGCCGCGTAGACAACAGAAGCAATTTTGGGGTGAATATTCACCCAGTTGTAATACTGCTCACTGAGGCAATGGCCGAGAAATTCTCCGAAAAAATTGTCATAGTATTCGGGAAAATCCACGAGCTTCACAGAAAAGCCTTCTTTCACGAGACGCTTCTTCAAAAGCTCGCTCTGGGTCGCCTTACCCGAACCATCTGTACCGTCTATAACGATGAGTTTGCCGCGATTCATGTCTCTCACTGTAGCAAGAAAAATCAGGTTTTACTATTGTGCACTCACCCAGCCAAGTTCAGTCAAAAAACGCTTCACGAGCGCGACTGGCATACCCATCAGATTGTCCTCGCCGCCACGGATAGGAACGTAGGATTTTGCAAAACGTGGATCCATGTACGTAAAGCCGCCTGCATACTGCATATATTCACCGACGGCGATCCATGCATCAATGAATTCTTTCGTAAATGGACCCATGATGAATTCGCCATCTTCCGTCCCCTCGCGCGTTTCGCCGGTAGCCGTATTTGTGACTGTAATGCCCGTGACAAAGCCGCAGATTTTTTTGCCGTCGTATGAATCGAAAAAACGATATTCTTCCTCGATGGACGTCGGTTTCTCGAGCAAATTAACGCCTTCGTAGAGCACGGTGTCAGCGGTGATGAGGAAAGCGGGTTGGGTAATACGCGGAAGGAGCGCGTCTCGCTTTGCCCGAGCAAGATTCATGACGAGCCGGGCATGATCTGGATCGCGAATGGCTTTCTCATCGAGATCAGCAATGAGAACTGTATCAACATGAATCCCCGCTTCATCGAGAATGATCCTACGCTTCTTTGAAGCCGATCCAAGAATAATATCCATCTTAAAGTTCGCAGAAAAGTTTCAATCCGCTCACTGTGTCTACCCTCTTTTCAAGTCTTTTTGGGATCCAATCGATCGAAGTCTCTCCCGTCGCGGAAATAGTCAGACGATTGATATGCCCGCCAAAACACTCGTGATTGTCATTGCCAAAAACACCATGCGCATGCACCCAGGCTTTCCCTTCAACCCACGCCACGTTACCGGTGATCGTAATGACTTCGATATTTCGCGCCGAATGCGTCTTCGATGCATACGCTTTTGTGTCGATGTCATAGTACGCAAGCTCAACCTCCGTACATCCACCGATCATAGAGAAGAAGAAAGAAAAATCGCGCTCCTCCGCAAGTGCGGTAAGAAGCGCGATCGGCTCATCCCCTTTCTCGAATTGCACAATTGATTTTGTTTTCGAGTCGAAGATTATTTTCATATGGTTTTACACGAACTGCTCTGGAATCGGAAACTGTCCGGCGAGCGCTACGACTTCCTCCTTGATAGCTTTCTTTTTGGCTTCGTCGTCTTTGTTCTTGAGCGTTTCAATGAGGAGCTCTGCGACGCGGGCACATTCTGCTTCTTTGAATCCGCGAGTCGTGATAGCGGGAGTTCCAAAACGAATACCGGATGGATCGAGAGGTTTACGAGTATCTCCTGCGATCGAATTCATATTGAGCGTGATACCGACTTCGTCGAGGGCTGTCTGGGCTTCCTTGCCAGTAACGCCGAGAGAACCGAACACATCGGCGAGGATGAGATGGTTGTCCGTGCCTCCGCCGATCATGCGTACGCCTTCGCGCTTGAGGACTGCTTCCATAGCTTTCGCGTTCTTGAGCACCTGCTGAGCGTACTCCTGGAATGCTGGAGTGAGTGCTTCCCCGAATGCGACTGCCTTTGCGGCGATCGTGTGCATGTGAGGTCCTCCCTGGATCCCCGGGAAAATTGCCTTGTCGATTTTCTTTGCAATCTCTTCGTTCTCACGCGTGAGAATAATGCCGCCGCGTGGTCCGCGAAGGGTTTTGTGTGTCGTTGAGGTGATTATGTCAAAACCATCATCAAACGGGTTGCGGAGCGCCTTACCGGCAATGAGTCCCGCGATGTGCGCCATGTCGGCCATAGTTATAGCTCCAACTTCATGCGCGATGTCGACAAACTTTTTGTAGTCGAGAGTACGAGGGTACGCAGAAAATCCAGCGATGATGAGTTTCGGCTTGTGCTCAAGTGCGAC
>CAIQBF010000066.1 GCA_903869975.1 uncultured bacterium
ATCTTCATCTTTTTATAATTTACCCTTCTCTACCCTCCTTTTTTTGAGTTCTTTTTAAAGTGTAATAGGAAAAACTTAATCTGGTTTATAAGGATACACCTCTCGCGCAGTAACTCCAAAAAGATCAAGGATAAGTAACAGATTCGCAACATCCGGATACGCCAGGCTCTTCTCTCATCGAGAGAGGCGATCAGTTCATCTCTATAAGGAAATTTCATTTTTATTTATGAAGTTGGGTTGCTATAATTCACACACGTCATTCTTATTTTATTTGCACGTACACTTATTATTTTTGTATGAAAAAATCATCGTTCGTGCTCGGAGTGTTCAGTGTTCTTTTTTTTAGCGTAGTGCTTCTCTCCCCTTCGCAGGCGAGCGCGGCGACAAGCATCACCACATGTGCAGAGCTTCAGAACATTGGCTCACTTGGTTTGAACGGCGATTATATACTCGCAAACAATATTGACTGTGTGGGTATCTCTGACTTTCAACCAATAGGCACCTTCACAGGAACACTCGATGGACAGAACTACATCATCGATAATTTCACTATCAACCAGTTTCTCGGATCCAACAAAGCGATGTTCTCGGCAACAAACGGCGCGATTATTCGCAATATCAGATTTACGAATGTTGACGTAGACGGATATCTATACACGGGAATCATTGCAAGCTCTGCTACAAACACTATTTTTTCAAATATTTCTTTCCTATCAGGAACATTCAGAGGAGATACTCCTTCAGGAGGTATCGCAGCTGTTATGACAAACTCTGTTGTCACCGGAGGCTATTCAGGCCTTACAATGAGCACATGGGGAGATGCCGGACACCTTGTTGGTCGTTCCCTCTCAGGATCAAGCATTTCATACTCTCGTTCAGAAGGCAGCCTTGTTGCTCTTGGTACTCAAGTCGGAGGATTGGTTGGAGTAAATGACTCATCAACGATCAGTAACTCATCCTCATCGTCTAGCCTCGTAGGTAGCAACTCAATCGGAGGATTGGTTGGAGTAAACAACGGCGCGACAGCGCTTATTGATAAATCTTACTCGGTCGGAAACGTTGGTTCTATTGGCTCCACCGGTATCGGCGGGTTAGTCGGAGTGCAAACAAACTCAGCCACTACAACCAATAGCTATTGGAACACCACAACCTCTGGACGAGGCACCTCTGCTGGCGGTACAGGAAAGAACACTTCGCAAATGCAGACTCAAGGTACGTTCGTTGGTTGGGATTTTACCAATGTCTGGAGCATTTCAGCAGGACAGTACCCAGCGTTGATAACACCAGACACGACGCCTCCAGGCCAAGTCTCGGGACTCACCGGGAGTGCTGGAATTACAAGCACAGTCAGTCTTTCATGGACAAATCCGAACGATATCGACTTTGCAAGCGTCACGGTAAAACGTTCGCCCTCGAGCTCTCCGAGCAATACGTTTAGCGGCACAACAGTAACTTCAGGCACGACAGGCAGCACACTCAGTGACACCTCGCTTGCCGATGGCACATACTACTATTCTGTCTTTACTATCGATACTGCCGGAAATATTTCAATTCCAGCTCGTGTTACGGTGCCTGTAGACACTACTCCGCCGGCAGCAGTCACGTCGTTAGTTGCTGGCGTTTCTGGTTCAACCGTTACTCTCACGTGGGCCAACCCAGGTACTGACTTTGGAGGAATAGGGATCCGTCGCAGCCAGAGCGCGTATCCTGCAACAATAACAGATGGCGATCTTGTTGTTCATGGTCTTGTCGCAACAACCCGGGCAGACTCAGGACTTCTCGACGGCACGTATTACTATTCAGTCTTTGTGCGTGACGTCCTCGGCAATTACTCTGCTGCCGCAAACGTCACGGCGGTAGTAGACACAGTACTCCCCGTCCTTACTGAGGTTACCCCGATAGGAGCAGGAACGACAGACACGACGCCAAGCTACACCTTCAATACTACCCGAGCAGGAACTATTACGTACGGAGGATCATGCTCATCAGCAACAAGTGTGGCAACAAGCGGAAACAATACCGTAACCTTTACGACGCTTACCGAGGGAACATATTCAAACTGTACAATCCGGGTTACCGATTCATTTGCCAATGTTTCAACGGCCCTCAGCGTCAGCTCCTTTGCTGTCGACACAACATCCCCTACTCTCACCGCAGGCACCTCCGTGACCGGGGTTATCAATCCGAATAATACGACATACTCCTTCACGGCAACCGAAACAGGAACCTATTCAATAACAGGATGTAACGCATCGGTCGACAATAACTCTCAAATTGTTAGCTTCGTAAATCTTACCCCGGGAAGCTATACATGTACCCTCTTCGCCACCGACGCAGCAGGAAACGTCTCAAATACAATTGTTATCGGTCCATTTACGATCCCCGCTCAGGGCGGCGTAACCCCTCCGCAGATGCAGGCAGCAAGCGGATCATCGGGACCACTTGGTCTCTCGATAATAAAAATTGAACCCGTTACTGGCGGCCAAAAAATCACTTTTGGGCTCAATGCTCAAGCATCTACCGTACAAGGATACGCACTATCACTTGATGCCACACTCAAAGATACGGGTATCAGACCATATGCTTCCACAGGAACCATCATCGTACCGCCAGCCGCAGGCGTATATACGCTCTATCTCAAATACTATTCAACGACAGGAACTCCTTCGGCCCTGATAACTCAACCAATAACTACTTCAGGTGGACTGATTGAGACCACCCCAACTCCTCAAAAGGAAACACCCTCTACAAAAGTCACCCCATCTCCCCTCCCTCGCAACGTCCAATTAGGAATGTCTGGTGCTGATGTTCGGCAACTCCAAAAGTTCATGAACGCAAACGGCTTCACTATTAGCCTCTCAGGAAATGGTGCTCCTGGTCACGAGAGCACGTATTTTGGACCAAAACTCAAAACAGCTGTTATTGCATACCAGCGAGCTCGTTCTATTTCTCCGGCCTCAGGTACTGTTGGCTCTCTCACTCGAGCAGCTATCAATCGTGAAGTATCTCTCCGTTAAGAAATCAATCCGTGCGGAATACACAGCTCGTCCATTGATAGCAAGCCAGAGCAGATATATACTGCCGGTATGAAAAAACTATTCTTGCTACTGGCCGCAGGGCTAGCAGCCGTAAAGCCGGCTATAGCGTCCGCACACGTAAAATGGTTCGTCGATACAGAGTCAACGATAGAGCAATTCCATACGACGACAAAATTCTATGAGTGGAACAGCCCCGCTGTGCTTGCATGGTGCGCAATTGCCATACTGATCATATGTATTTTCCACTGGATCGACACGATCACACCCCTACCGAAAAAGCTGCTCGCATTCGGGCAAAAAAATAGCCGTACGATACACCGCATAGCCGAAATAATTCTTGGATTATTTCTTGTCACTGTCAGTTTTGTGTGGAAAGTCGTTCTTGTCCCCAATATTCACGTTGAAAACAACTTTACTTCCGTATTAATGCTCCTCCAGGCCTTGATCGGAGCGATGTTTATTTTCAACATCTGGCCGCGCGTTGCGGCGGTCGGACTTCTCATATTCTGCGCAGGACTCGGCATTCACGAAGGAC
This sequence comes from uncultured bacterium, assembly GCA_903869975.1. GTDB lineage: Bacteria > Patescibacteriota > Minisyncoccia > Phycocordibacterales > UBA9973 > CAITQP01. The sequence continues at coordinate 3,574 of CAIQBF010000066.1, forward strand.
TTGTTGCCGTACTCGAAAATGCAATACTCATTTCTCTCGCTCTTTATTTTTACGTACGTCATTCACCAAAGGGATCGACTGTCGAAAAAAAATGGGGTACGCGATCGCTCGACGTCCTGCGTATTGGTACGGGAATATCGCTCATAGTCCTCGCTTTTACGGAAAAATTAATGTACCCGGAACTCTCCCTACAGTTCCTTTCTCTCCACCACTGGAATTTTATGTATCCGATGTTCCCTTGGTTTACGGACAATCTTTTTGTCTTGAGCACAGGATTCGCCGAGCTTATCTTTGGAGTACTCTTTATATTCGGCTACGTTACGAGAGTAACGACTATCCTTATCGCTCTCTTCTTTGCAACCTCAGTAACGACGATGCTCGTACAGACAGGCGCTTGGGAGGTTGAAGACCTTGTTGTATATTCCGCGGCGATACTGTTCATATTCCTCAGCGAGGGCAAGACGTTATTCAAGAAATAGATGGCGCACCGATTTACGAGCGAAGTCTGGCTCTACCTTCCCTGACTCTAAATCAGGGGTATATATTCTCCCTCTAAAAAAAGCAGTTCGCATGGAAGCCGGTGTTCGCGCAGGAGACCGTGTTTCTCTTGAGATTTCACTTTCAATAAAAAGTCGTGCATAATATCGAATTATGAAACGAAGGATTCACGCTGCGGGCCAGCGCACGCGAGCCAATTGGAAATCAGGATTGACGGTTGCTCTCGTGTCACTCCCCCTATCCATCTCGCTAGCGGTCGCGTCAGGAGCAACACCGACCATGGGTATCATTACTGCTATTTGGGCGGGACTCTTTTCCTCGATGTTCGGTGGTAGTCACTACAACGTAGTCGGACCAACTGGAGCACTTTCTGGAACAATAGCGCTCTACGCCGCGGCCCAGGGAACGGCAGCGCTTCCGATGCTTGCCATAGTGACAGGAGTGATCATCCTAGCTGCCTGGGTTTTTCGACTCGATAGACTTGTCCGCAAGATTCCAAGCCATACGGTCCATGGATTTACTATCGGAGTTGCTGTAACTATCGCAGCGACACAGCTTGGAAGCGGATTCGGTATAGCACTACCCTCTTCTATCACGGAGCAGTTCGCAAAAATTTCCTACTACTTCTCTCATATACCAGAAGCAAACCCGGGGACGACACTCGTATTCGCGTCGTTCCTCCTGGCGCTTTTTCTTATTAAAAAATATGCTCCATCCGTTCCCGGAGCTATCGTACTCTCGCCTGTCGGCATCCTTGCTGGATACCTCGCACACAAAGGAGTCTTCAGTTTTACCCTGCTTACCCTCGGCGATGTCTTCCCAACAATGATTCCAAAAATCGCAGAAGGAATACGGATATTTTTTGACTCTTCCCTGCTTGTCCCAGCTCTCGGTATCGCCCTGATCGCGATTATTGAAACGGGAATTTCAGCAACGATAGCAGACACCATGACAGGAACCACGCATGACCCTAAAAAAGAAATATTCGGTCTTGCTCTCGGGAACATTGCTTCAGGTGTATTCGGCGGAATCCCGGCAACAGCAGCACTAGCACGAACATCGCTTAATATAAAAAGTGGAGCAGATCACAAAACCTCCGGCGTAATCAATGCGGTTTTTATTGTCGCAATATCCTTCCTGCTTCTTGGGTTCTTCAAGTTCATTCCTATGGCAGTCACCGCAGCAATACTTGTATATGTAGCCTACCAACTCATCGAAAGAGAGGCTCTCGCCCATTCTTGGAAAAACGCTCGTAAACAATTCTTCATCATCCTGGTAGTCGCTGCGCTCTGCGTATACAAAGACACCATCTGGGGCATAGGCCTTGGCATAGCACTCCATGGAGCGGGCCTCGGTATTCAAAAAATAAAAGCTCGTTTCTTTTAATCAGGTTTTACCCATGTAAAAAGCCGCCTCATTGTAAAGACAATTAAGCGGCTCACACCCAGACGACTTGTACGTCTGGAAACGCAATCTGTGTAGCGATAACATCACCTTGCCTGGTCCTCTGACTCGTCTTTTCGACGAACCATACGACCGAGTCGTATCGCGCATACAAGATCTCAAGAAGAGAAATATATACTGCAATACAGGTGCAGACTATCGTATCATTTTTTTCTCGATACATAGACGTATCCAAAACTGTTTTTCTCTTCGTTTTATATACGCGTCGCGCATAGTTACGAAGACTATTCTCGAAGATGACATACGTGCTGTCACGTATGATTTCTTCAGGTAACGCATCTTTCCTGTTAAAAAATGAAACAGGAGAGAGCGGCAGATATTTGATGTCGGTAACGAGGCTGTCGATTTTGGTGCCTGGTGCTTGATCAAAAAGCAGAATGCGGTCTCCTGAAAAGGAAAAACCTGCACGCAACGCTTTATGCTCAAGGGTTACAGACGTCTGATCGATAGCATGATTGCCAATAATCAGTGCCAAGGGTTTTTTGTTATGCTTCATTTTTTATCGAACTTTTATTACCCCTACACTACTTGATATATTTAAATGTTATGTTACAATAAACAAACGAAACCCATTCTATCCTTATTTTATATGGGTAATTTATTATTTTGTATATTTTGTTCGTACTATGGCAACAAAAATTGATGAGAAATTAGTGGAGAAACTCAAGCGTACCGGCCTGACCCCTAGCGAATCCAAGGTCTACGCCACTGTTCTTGCCTCTCACGGAGCGTATCCTTCCACCATCGCCGACACGACAGGTATCAACCGAAGTAGTGTCTACAAAACACTTACGACACTTGAAATCCGCGGGCTTGTTAGTGTTATCGAAAAAGGAAAAAAACTCTACTACCAAGCAGAGAAACCACAAAAGCTGCTCCGTGCAACTGAGTACCAGCGGGAAATAGCCGACGAGGCATACGCACGAGCAAAGGAAATCCTGCCGGAACTCGACAGCATGTTTCAAGGCGGAAACAATAAGCCAAATGTTGCCTTTTATGAAGGATACGATCGTGTAGTAGAGGCCTATATGACGCACGTGGATGTAAAGAAGCGGTACGATATGCGCTGCTTCGCAAGTACTATTGATCTCAAGTCCTTTCTCGGATACAAAAAATTTAGAAAATACATAAAGACAAAAGAACGCATCGGCATCCCCGTCCGAATGGTTGCTCCACAAGGAGAATACACAACAAAATTCCCCAAAGAAATGTTTAACGGGATCAAAAAGTCCATTTGGCCAGACATTCGAACAGTTTCAAAAGAACTGTTCACCTTTCCGGCAGAAATTACACTCTACGACAACACCAAGGTTTCCATTGTAAAATTTGAAAAAGAAAACCCGGTAGCGGTCATTATTACCGACCAAACGATCTACGATATGATGGGCATGCTGTTCGAGCTCATCTGGAAACACGCAAAACCGCTCACATAAGTATCTGTGGATCCAATACGGTAAATCGTGCTACGATAGCTGCATTATCAGTATGTAGTAGGTGTAACCGTATATGGAAAATCTTATAAAAAAGTGTTCGGGTAATTATGTTAATTCAGGTCTTCTAGTGCTTCGTATCGGAGTAGGTGCTATTTTTATATTCGCTGGCTGGATGAAAGTCTCAGACCTTCAGGCGACCGTTGGCATGTTTGCTGGAATGGGCTTCAGTGCATTCTGGGCATACGTTGCAAGCTTTGCTGAACTTATAGGCGGCATCGCCGTGCTTCTCGGTGTCTTTACTCGCATCGGAGCATTCTTGCTCATGATTACGATGGCTGTTGCTGTCTACAAAGTGCGCATGGATATGATGATGATCATGACTCCCCTCTCAATGTTCTTCTCAGCACTCGCACTTACTTTGAGTGGCAGTGGTAAATACGCACTCATGCACAAGTTTTATGGATGCACGGCTGACTGCGGAACCTGCAAGGTAACAAGCTAATGGAGTACTCTCCCTCGATGCAAAAAAATTATCGGTTTCTGGGTATTATTAGCGTAATATTCGTATCAGTACTGCTCATATCAAATATAGCCTCGACCAAGATTGTAGACCTCAAGTGGTTTGCTTTTGACGCGGGAACACTCCTCTTCCCTCTAACGTATATCTTCTCGGATATCTTAACGGAGGTGTACGGATACAGACGTTCCCGCCAAGTCATCTGGCTTGGGCTCTCTATGGCGCTCCTTATGTCGATCGTATTCATCGTCGTGGGTAAGCTTCCTCCTGCTGCCGACTGGAACAACCAGGCCGCCTATGATGCAATCCTCGGGCTCACGCCACGTATCGTGATCGCAAGCTTGATCGCATTCTTCGCAGGAGAATTCTCAAATTCATACATTCTTGCCAAAATGAAACTCTGGACAAAAGGTAAGATGCTATGGACGCGCACGATCGGTTCAACAATCGTCGGGCAGTTATTTGATAGCTGTATCTTTATTGTTATTGCTTTTTACGGAGTACTCCCGAATTCGCTACTCGTAACAATTATTATCTCGAACTACGCGTTCAAAACGCTCGTTGAGATCGCATTCACTCCGGCAACCTATGCCGTCATTCGCTTCCTTAAGAAAAAAGAAAGCGAAGACTACTACGATACGAATACAAACTTCAACCCGTTCGCAACGAAGTAAGGGTTCCCGCAGCGTGCAAAAATAAAACACGTTTTTCCAAGGCAGCGAAGACTGCGCAG
>CAIQBF010000067.1 GCA_903869975.1 uncultured bacterium
ACCGGCCTCGCGAAGGAATATCCGATCGTTTCGATCGAAGATGGTCTTGCAGAAGAGGACTGGTCTGGCTGGACGAAGCTCACTGAAACGCTCGGCTCGAGCATGCAGCTCGTGGGTGACGATCTTCTCGTAACGAATACGGAATTTTTGCGCCGCGGTATTGCTGAAAAAGCTTGTAACTCAATTCTTGTGAAGCTCAACCAGATCGGCACACTTACGGAAACTATTGCAGCTGTGCAGATGGCAGAAGCAGCCGGATTTACGGCAGTGATCTCGCACCGCTCGGGTGAGACAGAAGATACAACCATCGCGCATCTTGCTGTCGGTCTTGCGACAGGGCAGATCAAGACGGGTTCAATGTGTCGCACTGACCGCATGGCGAAATACAATGAACTCCTTCGTATCGAAGAGATGCTTGGTGATCAGGCAATGTATGCAGGATCTAGCGCGCTCAAACAGCAGAAATAATTTCGCCACATCATTCATGGAAACCTCCGCTCACAAAAAACAGATCGCACTCATCGTACTTGACGGCTGGGGTCATCGTGCGGACACACATGACAATGCTATCGCTGAGGCGAAGACTCCCTTTTTTGATTCGCTCTGGCACGACTATCCGCATACGACGCTTGATGCGTCGGAAGAGAACGTTGGATTGCCTGAAGGACAGATCGGCAACAGTGAGGTGGGGCACATGACTATTGGTGCCGGTCGCGTGATTGATACGGATCTCGTACGTATTACGAAAGCGATGAAGGCAGGGGAATTCTTGACTAATCCTGCAATGAAGACAGTCTTTGACCACGTGAAGCAGTACGGTAGCACACTCCATCTTGCCGGTCTCGTTTCCCCGGGAGGTATTCATAGTCACGACGCGCATCTTCATGGCATTTTGCGTGCGGCAAAAGAAGCGGGGATACCGGATGTTGCGATTCATGCATTCACCGATGGTCGCGACGTTCCACCAGAGAGTGCTGCGAAGTCTCTTCAAGCACTCGAAGAACTTTGTGCTGAACTCGGAATCGGATACATAGCCTCTGTAAGCGGACGCTTGTATGCCATGGATCGTGACAACAATTGGGATCGCGTCGAAAAAGTCCGCCAAGCTATATTCCACGGTAAGGCAAAAAAAGCATACACGCATGGCATCAAGGCCTCAAGCATGATGCAGGAAATGTATGCGGAAGGAATTTTCGATGAGCATCTTGAACCGGTCGTATTTCTCGATGATACGGGCCGTGCGTATACGCTCGAAGACAATGACGGTGTGATCTTTTTCAATTTCCGTTCTGATCGTGCACGACAGCTTTCGAAGCTTATTGCCGAGGCTGCTGTTGAGAAGAATATTTGCTTTGCAACACTCACGGAATATGATCCGAAACTCAAAGCGCTCGTTGCTTTTGCTCCGAGCAAGATCGACACAACGCTCGCGGCAGAAATTTCAAAAGCAGGGATGACTCAGGCGCACATCGCCGAGACAGAAAAATATCCGCATGCGACATACTTCCTAAACGGTGGCCGCGAGACGCCGCACGCAGGTGAAGAGCACATACTCATCGAAAGCCGCAAAGACGTCCTCACTCATGATCTCGCTCCTGAAATGCGTGCAAAAGAAATAGCCGACGCTGCTATTGCAAAGATCGCAAGTGGCACGGATTTTATTTTTATAAACTTTGCGAATGCCGATATGGTGGGGCACACAGCAAACAAGCCGGCGATTATTACAGCGGTCGAGACGGTAGATCGTGAACTTGGCCGCGTGATCGCAAGCCTGATTGCGGCTGGCGGTATCGCCTTTGTTACTGCCGATCATGGCAATGCTGAAATGAACGTGGATCAAGCAACGCACGAAAAACACACCGCACACACGCTCAATGTCGTGCCTGCTATCGTGACCGAAAAGGGACATAGTATGCACCCAGGCTCACTTGCTGACATTGCACCTACAGTACTTACGTTGTATGGCGTGCCTGTTCCTGGAGCTATGACGGGCAAGAATCTTTGCGGCTAAAGACGGCGAAGAGCTCTGTTGACATTGGGTCGCTTGCTTGGTATCCTTGTCCAGATATCTCAATGATCACAAAACGCAATCACAATTTCTCTTGTATCGATACACCCCACTCTCATTTTGAGAGACGGGGTTATTTTTTTGCCAATTTGAACGCAGTCCTTCGGGGAAGTATCTATGCTTAGTATCGAGGGAATCATTGTTCTCGAAGAGGGGCAGATGCGGAAGCGCGTCGAGATTGATACTGAGACTGGGTTGATCGTGCGCGTAGCGGAGCCGTCTGGCTCCGCGGATGTTGTACTTGGCAATAGTGAACTCGTCTTTCCCGGATTTATCGACCTCCATGTACATGCACGTGAGGATGCGGGACATACCCAGGAATACAAGGAAGATTTCAAGAGTGCGTCGGCTGCTGCTATCAATGGCGGACTTGTTGCCTTTGCCGACATGCCGAACAATGTCGTGCCTCCGGTAGATGATGCGAGTTATGAAGCGAAGCGCGTACTTGCCGACACGGCGCCGATCGAAATCGTACTCTATGCTGGAATCGGACCTCATACGAATCCGCTTGCACGTGCGGTTCCATACAAAGCATTTATGGGGCACTCTATAGGCGACCTTTTCTTTAGTTCACGTGAAGAGCTCGACGCTACGCTTGAACGGTACCGAGGGCAGCGTGTCAGCTTCCATGCGGAAGATCCAAAAATCATGGATGAGCACAAAGGGGACACGACGCACGAATCTCGCCGTCCAAAAGAGGCAGAAATATCCGCTGTCGATATCGCGCTTGCGCTCATCGAAAAACACTCACTCGTCGGCAAGATCTGTCATGCTTCAACGGTTGAGGCCATTGCCAAGATTACGGCGGCAAAAGCTCGCGGAGTTTCGGTATCGGTAGAAGTTACTCCCCATCATTTATATTTCGACGAAGCCATGTTTGGTGATCGCGTGCCAGTGCGCTTCCAAGTGAATCCGCCGATTCGCCAGACGCGCGAGAATCGTCTCGGTCTCATTGAGGCGCTCAAACGCGGAGACATCGACTATCTCGCGACCGACCACGCGCCGCACTCAAAAGAAGAAAAAGAGCAGGGCATGAGCGGCCTCACCCATCTCGATACCTACGGACCCTTTACTACGTGGCTCATGCAAGAGCACGGATTCCGACCAGAGGACATTACCCGCGTGTGCGCGAATGCGCCGGGGAGATTTATCAGCGAATTTACTCCTGAGAAATACGGAAAGATACAGGAAGGGTACGTCGGTTCGCTCACAGTACTCTCTCCGAATACGCCGATACTGATTCGATCAGAAGATTTACAAACGAAGTGTAAGTGGTCGCCGTTCGAAGGTATCGAATTCCCTGGACGCGTAACCATGACTATTATTAAGGGCGCCATACTAAAAAATGAACACCATGAAAAATAACGCAAAACTCCTACTCAAAGACGGCAGCAGCTACGAAGCCAAAAGCTTTGGGGCAGATACGAGCATCTCAGGCGAGGTGGTTTTTGCCACAGGTATGGTGGGGTATCCGGAAGCACTGACCGACCCTTCATTCCGCGGACAGATTCTGATCATGACGTATCCGCTCGTCGGAAACTATGGCGTGCCTCGTGAAGACCTCTGGGAGTCCAAGGAAATCCAGGTTGCGGGTCTTATCGTCTCTACGTATATAGACACGCCGTCACACTCGACGAGCACGATGACGCTCGCTGAATGGTTTAAGAAACAGAACGTACCACTCTTTGAGGTCAAAGATACGCGTGCACTTGCTATCAAGCTTCGCGACTCGGGCTCCATGCTCGGCAAGATGATCGTAGGCAAAAAGGACATTCCCTATATCGACCCGAACGCTCGCAATCTTTCGGCAGAAGTTTCTACCAAGGAAATGGTCACGTTCGGCAGCGGAGACAAGACTGTCGTCGTGATCGACTGCGGTACCAAGATGAATATCGCGCGACGCATTGCTTCGCACGAGATCAAGGTGGTGGTTGTGCCATGGGACACTGACGTCACAAAACTCGATTTCAAAGTCGATGGCGTGCTTATTTCAAACGGCCCCGGCGATCCGAAAAAAGTTACCGCTACTATTGCGAACGTAAAGAAGATTATTGAGAAGAAAATTCCAACGCTTGGTATCTGTCTCGGTAACCAGATTCTCGCGCTTGCCGCTGGTGGTACGACATACAAGCTCAAATTCGGCCACCGCAGCCAGAACCAGCCCGCGGTAGTTTCCGGTACCAACGAAGCCTACCTTACGACGCAGAATCACGGCTTTGCTGTCGGCAAGGTCCCGACTGGCTACAAGGAGTGGTTTGTAAACGGCAACGACGGTACCAACGAAGGTATCATGCACAAGACGCTGCCGATCATGAGTGTGCAATTCCATCCGGAGAGCTCGCCAGGGCCGCTCGATACGGATTGGATTTTCGATTACTGGCTTGAGAAAGCGCAGCTCATCACGAAGTAATCTATGGCTACAAAACCTACACCTATGAAAAAGAACACGATCAAAAAATTCAAGAAAATCCTGGTACTCGGATCTGGTGCCCTTAAGATTGGCGAGGCGGGTGAGTTCGACTACTCGGGCTCTCAGGCTATCAAGGCGCTGAAAGAAGAGGGAATCAAGACTGTCCTCATCAATCCGAACATTGCGACATTTCAAACATCGAAAGAGCTTGCCGATGAGGTGTACTTCCTGCCGGTGAATACGTACTTCGTAGAGAAGGTTATCGCGAAGGAACGCCCTGATGGCATCATGCTTTCGTTCGGGGGGCAGACGGCACTCAACTGTGGACTCGCGTTACGCGCGGAAGGAATTTTGGAGAAGTACGACGTTGAAGTTCTCGGATCTCCGGTAGACTCTATCGAGCTCACGGAAGACCGTCAGCTCTTTGCTGATCATCTTCGTGCTCTCGGCATTCCAACGGCACCAAGTGGTGCAGCGACGAATCTCGAAGATGCAATGCGTATCGGTCATGAGATCGGATTCCCGCTCATGGTTCGCGCAGCGTTCGCACTCGGTGGACAGAAGTCAGGCGTTGCGTATAACGACAGCGACCTCAAGGAAATCGTCGAAGGTGCGCTTGCTATCGCACCGCAGGTGCTCGTCGAGAAATATCTCCATCATTTCAAAGAGATCGAATATGAAGTCGTACGCGATCGTTTCAATAATACGATCACGGTCTGTAACATGGAAAACTTCGATCCGCTCGGTATTCATACCGGTGACTCGATCGTGATCGCGCCAAGCCAGACACTCAACAACCACGAGTACCACGGCCTTCGCGAAGCTTCTATAAAGATCGTGCAGAGTCTCAAGATCGTGGGTGAGTGTAATGTGCAGTATGCGCTCAATCCAAATCCAAAAGAAGGCGAGCTCGATTACTTCGTGATCGAAGTAAATGCACGCCTCTCGCGCTCAAGCGCCCTCGCATCGAAAGCGACCGGATATCCGCTCGCGTACGTTGCTGCCAAGCTTGCACTCGGATATAGCTTGCTCGAGATCAAGAACCGCATCACGCAGGTCACGTCGAGCATGTTCGAGCCTGCGCTTGATTACGTGGTCGTAAAGATGCCGCGCTGGGATCTTGAGAAATTCAAAGGCGCTGAGGAGAAAATCGGCAGCGCTATGAAATCGGTGGGTGAGGTTATGGCTATCGGTCGTACGTTTGAGGAGGCACTCCAAAAAGCTGTCCGTATGCAGTCAGGACTCATTGAGAGTATTAGCGACAATAGCTTCAAGAACGACGCTGAACGCGAGCATTTCCTGAAAGTTCCGACACCGAAGCGCCTCTTTGCTATTGCTGAATCTATGAAGCTCGGTGTGTCTGTCGATGAAGTGCATAAGCTCACCGGCGTCGACAAGTGGTTCCTCTACCGTGTGGAAGCTATTGTTCGCGCCGAGAACGATTTCTCTGTGAATCCAAAAATGGACAAGGAGGTCGTGCGTTCGCTCAAAGAACTCGGCTTCTCCGATAAAAAGATCGGGCAGCTTTCTGGTAAAACAGAATTTGAAATCCGCAAGACTCGCAAGAAATTCAACATCCGTCCATCGGTGTTCCAGATCGATACGCTGGCAGGAGAAGTCCCAGTCAAGACCAACTACCTCTATCTCACGTACCACGGTGCGCATGACGATGTAAAGCCGCTCGGCGCAAATGCGATTATGGTGCTCGGCTCAGGACCGTACCATATCGGCTCGTCGGTTGAATTCGATTGGTCGAGCGTAAACGCTGCGCTCGCGCTCAAGAAGCACAAGAAGCAGTCTATTGTGGTGAACTGTAACCCGGAGACTGTTTCGACCGACTACGACATGAGTGATCGCTTGTATTTCGAGAACCTCTCTTTTGAGACAGTCGCTGACATTTACGAATTCGAGAAAGCAGGAGGATTGACGGTGTCGGTCGGCGGACAGCGTCCGAACAACCTCGCGCAGAAACTTTCGCGCGAAGGATTCACTATTCTCGGCACGAGCGCGGCAAACATCGATCGCGCTGAAGACCGCAACAAGTTTAGCGCTCTTCTCGACAAGCTTGGCGTCGCCCAGCCAGAGTGGCAGAGCTTTACGAGCATGGTGGATGCGGAGAAATTCGCAGCCAAGGAAGGCTTCCCAGTGCTCGTTCGCCCATCCTACGTGCTCTCCGGCAGCGCCATGCGCGTGTGCTACACCATGGAACAGCTCGACAGCTTCGTTACCAAGGCGGCCGTACTCTCGCCTGAATATCCAGTCACGATTTCGAAGTATGTCGAGAACGCGAAAGAGCTTGAGTTTGATGCCGTCGCACAGAACGGTGAGATCATGATATTCGGCATCAGCGAGCACGTGGAGAATGCCGGTGTTCACTCAGGTGATGCGACTATCGTATATCCGACCCAGCGCGTGTACGCCTCGACAGAATTTCAGCTTCGCGAAATTTCAAAGAAGATTTCAAAAGAGCTCAATATTACCGGTCCGTTCAATATCCAGTTTTTGGTCAAGGACAATCGACCGATGGTTATCGAGGTCAACGTCCGTGCAAGCCGCACGCTGCCGCTCCTTTCAAAAGCTATGGATGCGAATTTCCCTGAGATGGCCGTTGATGCATTCCTCGGAAAAGCAAAGCCGCACACGTTTGTGTACCCAAAAAGCGTTGTCGTGAAGAGTCCGCAGTTTTCCTTCTCTCGCTTGCTTGGTGCTGATCCAGTGCTTCGCGTTGAGATGTCTTCCACTGGAGAGGTTGCGTGTTTCGGTCGCGATTATGACGAGGCTCTGCTCAAGTCTATCGTGAGCGCAAACCCGAGCTTCGACTTCGCCAAGAAGTCCGTACTTCTTTCACTTGGTGGCACGATCAACAAAGTAAAATTCATGGAAGCCGCACGGGAACTCGCGGCACTTGAGTATGAGATTTATGCGACAGACACGACTGCTGAATTCTTCCAGAAAGAGGGAATTGCCTGCACGAC
>CAIQBF010000068.1 GCA_903869975.1 uncultured bacterium
CGGCTGAGGCGCTTCCAAAGGAAGCTACGGTGATCGCGCTTGCGAGTAATCGTGGTTTTTCCGGCACGACGGTGACCGGAGGGCGCGGTGTCGGAGTTGTTGTCGACACAGGTGCTCAAACGGAAATCGGGGCGATCGCAACGCTTACCGTCGAGACCGAGCATCTCTCTAGTTTTGAGGTAAGTATCAATATGTTTAGCCGATTCATTCTCAAGATGGTATCGGTTATTCTCGTAATGCTTCTTGTCGCCAATTTTTTGATCAAAGGCAGTTCTGATGTTATTGGACTACTCCTTTTTGCAGTGGCGCTTGCTATCTCTGTCATCCCTGAGGCACTGCCGGTCGTTACGACGCTCTCTCTTTCAAAAGGAGCGCTTATGCTTGCCAAGCAGCATGTCGTAGTCAAACGTCTCTCGGCTATCGAAGACCTCGGAAGTATTCAGATACTGTGTACCGACAAGACAGGCACACTTACCCAAAACGAACTCCAGGTATCTGGTATCCATGCGGAAGATGCCGGACGATGTCTCAGGCTTGCGGCACTTTCTGCAGGGACTGAAATGAAGCCCCACAGTGTGCTCTCGGACTCGTTTGATATCGCGCTCTCGAAGAAAATGACGCCGGTAGAATACGATACCCTTGCCGACTTTGTGCGAGTCGCGGCGATTCCTTTTGACCCTATTCGTCGGAGAACTTCAGCTGTAGTGAGACACGGTAGTGAGGAGACGCTCGAACTTATAGTGCGCGGCGCACCTGAAACTATTCTCGGACTGTGTACTATCTCAAAAGAGGATTCCGCAGCGGTGCTTGCCTGGGTCAAAGAAGAAGGTATGGCGGGGCGGAGGACTATTGCGGTTGCTTCAGGAGTCTCCACTCATCCAAACACTCCGGAGAAAGATGAGAAAAAGCTTTCGTACGTTGGTGTCATTTCGTTTGCCGATCCGGTAAAGGATACGACACGAAGTGCTATCAGCGAAGCACGACAGCTTGGCGTGCGTGTGGTTATTTTGACTGGGGATGGTCCTGAGGTTGCGGGGTCTGTTGCACAAGAGGTGGGGATTATCGACGATCGTACTCAGGTTATAACCGAGTCAGAATTTCTGGTGCTCTCGCCGATAGAACAGATTAAAGCAGCTGTTTCATATCGAGTGTTCGCGCGCATGTCTCCTTCAGGCAAGTATCGTATCATTGAGCTTCTCTCAAAAGACAGCGTTGTCGGATATCTTGGCGATGGGATCAATGACGCGCCGGCACTGAGGATTGCGTCGGTCGGACTCGTGGTTTCCAATGCGTCTGACATCGCACGCGATGCCGCCGATGTTGTTCTGTTGAATCGTTCTCTTCATGTTATCATCGGCGGCATCAAGAGCGGCCGCGCGGTGTTTGAAAACACGGTCAAATATCTCAAGACAACACTCATCTCAAGTTTTGGAAATTTCTACACGATCGCCATCGCACAGCTCATGCTTCCGTATTTGCCGATGTTGCCGATTCAGATTCTCTTGATGAATCTTCTGACGGATTATCCGATGCTTGCGGTGGCTACTGATGCTGTTGATACAACGGATATCAAGACTCCTCGTCGGTACAATGTGCGGGAGATCGTACTTGTCTCGATCATGCTCGGCCTTGTATCGACGCTCTTTGATTTCATGTTCTTCGCAATGTTTCGCAATGCGCCGGCTTCTGTGTTGCAGACCAACTGGTTCCTCGGCAGTGTGCTGACAGAACTCGTCCTTCTTTTTTCAATACGCACACGTCAAAAGTTTTGGAAAGCAAAGGCACCTTCTCGATGGCTTCTCGGTCTTACGGCGATGTCAGCTGCCGCTGCTATCGCGATACCGTTTACTCGATTCGGTGAGACGTTCTTCAAGTTTGCTCGTCCTGAGTGGGTGCATATTGTGAGTATTCTTAGTGTGGTCGTTCTGTACTTCGTTACGAGTGAGATTATTAAGCTTGCCTACTATCATTTTGCTAACCATAGCGAAGAACGTGCTACTTCACGCGCCGCCCTTGCACTTAATCGCTAAGGCCGTATACTCTTAGGTATATATAGCTATGTTTAATCCGTTCAAAAAGATCATGTCCGAATTGCATATAAGCGGAGGCTCGAGTATTTCCTCGAGCGCGGATCAGGCTGTGGGTGTCGATGTTGGTACCTCGAGTATCAAGCTTGTTGAACTCAAGAAAAAGAACGGTCGTGCCGTGCTCGAAACATATAGTACGCTCGCGCTCGCGCCGTACGCGAATCTTGATATCGGTGCGACCACAAACCTCGGTACCGATCCACTCGGCAAGGCGATCACCGATGCGCTTCGCGAGGGAAGTATCGTGACCAAGAATGCTGCGTTTTCAATACCGTCGTCTGCCTCGCTTATTTTCTTGCTTGACCTTCCGGGCAGCATCACGGAAAAGGAATTACCTGATATCGTACCGACTGAGGCACGCAAA
>CAIQBF010000069.1 GCA_903869975.1 uncultured bacterium
AAGCGCGGCTACCGTAGTCCGCTTATTGAGCCTGACGAGATTTTTCTTGATTCGCAGAATTTACCTGATTTCGATACGCAGCAGTTCGAAGGACAGCTCGATAAGCCGATCTCGCGGCGTTCACTTTTTGCTCTCGGCATAGTGTTTTGTTTGATTGTCGCGCTCTTTGGGGGACGGCTCTGGACGCTACAGATTGCGCACAGTCAGCAGTATCAGAATCTGAGTGAGAAGAACAGTCTTGCCCGCGAGCCGATCTTCTCTTCTCGGGGTAATATCTATGACCGCAATGGAGTGCCACTCGCTTGGAATGAAACCAAGACTGAGGCCGCGCCGTGGGGGCTTCGGTCGTATATTGGTGCGCCGGGATTTTCGCACCTGCTTGGATACGTGGGGTATCCTGCTAAAGACAAGTCAGGTTATTACTGGAAGACTGAGATTTCGGGAAAAGATGGCGTAGAAAAAGCATACAATGACGCGCTTAATGGTACCAATGGATCGACTATCGTAGAGCGTGACATTGCGGGAGAAGTGCAAAGCGGAGCTATTGTAAACGCTCCGGTTGCGGGACAGAATCTGACGCTCACTGTGGACTCTCGCTTACAGGCCAAGATGCAGGAAGTGCTTGCGACGTATGTGCGTCAGGCAGGATTCCGTAGTGCATCTGCCGTGATGATGAATGTAAAAAATGGTGATGTTGTCGTGATGACGAGTGTCCCCGAATATGATCCAAACGTTATGGCGCATGGCAAGAATACTGCCAAGATCCGCGAATATCTTACTGACCCGAACACGCCACTGCTCAATCGGGCGATATCAGGACTCTTTACGCCTGGCTCGATTGTGAAGCCGTATGTTGCACTTGAGGCTCTCAGGCAGAAAGTCGTTACGCCGAATACACAGATTTGTTCGTGTGGATCGATCACGGTGCCAAACCCGTATGACCCTGAGCATCCAGGTATTTTCCGCGACTATAATCCAAACAACGGCTGGGTAGATATTCGCCATGCGATTGCCGTATCATCAAACATTTTTTTTATGGAAGTAGCGGGCGGATATCATGAACAGAAAGGGATTGGTGTTGAGAGTCTCGGCACATCACTCAAACGATTCGGACTTACGGAAAAGACTGGCGTCGACCTCGGTGGAGAACGTTCGGGTATAGTGCCAAGTCCTGCTTGGAAAGCTGAGCGGTTCCGTGGTGAAGGCTGGCGCATTGGAGACACATACAACACGGCTATCGGACAGTACGGCGTGCAGGTTACACCGATTGAAATGGTTCGCGCCGTAGCTGCTATTGCACGAGGCGGCGTACTGGTGACCCCACATGTACTTAAAAACGACGAATCATATCCTGAACGAAAAATTACCGAGGTATCTGATTCTGATTATGTTGTTGTTCGGGAGGGTATGCGTCTTGGCGCTGAGATCGGAACGGGAAAAATACTCTCGACGCTGCCATTTACCTCTGGATCCAAAACCGGAACAGCGCAGGTGGGTGCGAATGCGCAGTATGTGAATGCATGGATGAATATGTTTTTCCCGTATGAAGATCCAGAGTACGCGCTCGTGATTGTCATGGAGCGTGGTCCGCAAGTGGGACTGGGTGCTTCGCAGCGTGCCGCAAAAGATTTTCTGGATTGGGTTGTTTTGAATGCGCCGGAATACACGAAATAACAAATCTCATAGTACATGGATATACCTACGCCGCACATACGAATACTTGAAGACTCTGATGCCGTAGAGGCTGATGCGCTTGCTCCGCATCCGATGCAATCTTCGGCATGGGGCCACGTGCGCACTAGTACAGGCATTCGGGTGGTGCGTTTTGGCGAGTATAGTGGCACGACACTTACTGCTACGTATTTGATGACGGTGCATAAGCTGCCGAAAGTTCCGTATTATATCGGATATATTCCGCGCTCTCTCGTGCCGAGCGAGGTTGCAGTTGCTTTTCTTCGCAGCTGGGCAAAAAAAGAGAAGGTTGTTTTTATAAAATGGGAACCGTATGTAGTAGAGAGCGGGGAGGCGGGAGTAGGGGGAGCGCGCGCGATGCGCGCGCTCCCGGGCATGCATGTCTCGCCTCATCCACTCTTTACCGAGTGGAACCAGGAAGTCGATCTTACTGCCCAGACGGAAGAAAT
>CAIQBF010000070.1 GCA_903869975.1 uncultured bacterium
GCGGCGCATTACCAGCTTGACGCTCAGCGCCCGCACGCATAAATGGCAGCGGCGACTTCAAAAGCGGGAAATAACGGCGACGACCGAAAAGTGTTTCGGTATACATATGCGACTTTGCGAACTCAATTACACTATCGGTATACTCCTGGATGCGCGGAAAACTTGCAAAGTAATTGTCATAAAACTCCTGAGCCTCCTTGCGACTAGTCCCGAGATTTTGCTGAAGGGCTGTCACCCCCATACCGTAGAGAATGCCGAAATTGATCACCTTAGCGCGGCGTCGCATCTCATGCGTAACTTCACTCTCAGGAACCCCGAACACGCGGCTCGCAACAGCGGAGTGGACATCCTTCCCCGCTTCAAAGGTATCAATAAGATATTCGTCACCTGACATTAGGGCAGCAACACGAAGCTCGATCTGCGAATAGTCGAAGGCGATAAAGGTTGTGCCTTTCGGAGCAACGAATCCTTCACGGATTTTTTTCGCTAGTCCGTCACTCGCAGGAATATTCTGCAAATTCGGATTATTGGAATTGAAGCGACCAGTCGTCGTGCCTGCCTGATTGAAGGTGGCATGAATACGACCATCGGAACCAATGAGTGATGGTAGTGTGTCGATATAGGTAAAGAGCAATTTTGAGAGCTCACGATAGCGAAGAATTTCATCAATGATCGGATGCATACCCTGGAGCTTCAAGAGCTCGCTCTCGCGCGTACTGCGCGCACCGCCCTCTGTCTTCTTGAGCTTTGCGCCGCTCCCCTCGCCGACTTTGAGCTCGTCGAAAAGCACCTCGCCGAGCTGTTTGGGTGAATTCATATTAAACTCGCGTCCAGCATAACGGAAAATATTTTTCTCGACAGTATCGAGTTCCTTGTGGCCCTCATCCGCAAGTATCTCCATTTTTTTCGGGTCAACAGTGATTCCTGTACGCTCCATAGCTTCGATGACGGGAAGGATCGGAAGCTCAATATCCTCATATACATACGTAAGATTCTTTTCCTTGATGTCGCGCAGGATGTTTTTCTTGCCGTCTTCGAAATTCTTGGCACCAGCATAGTGCGCGATGTCTTCAGCCGTGATATTTGTCAGATCAGAATTGATAAGCCAGAGCCCAAGACCGAGGCGCTTAACCTCTCCGGGGTCGGCTTCGATGACAGGTTTTTCGGCCGGAATATTCTTGTCACTCGCGCCACCAGCAGCACCTTCAGTATTTCCCGCTGCTCCAAAAAGCGCCTCTACGCGCGGCACTAGCGACCGAAATTCAAGCTCACGAAAAAGCTCTTCGACTTTCTTGGTGTCGACAGATTCGCGAAGCGTCCTCTCCGGGAGTAAAAATGTGATCGGCGCATCGCGGCGAATAGTAGCAAGCGTCTTTGAGAAGAGCGCCTCCTCTTCCCCATTTTTCAAAAGCTCGACGATGCGTGGCTTCACAACAGCGGCGACTTTCGACTCGTCTTTTTTCATTACTTTGTAAAGATTTTCAATCGTACCGAAATTTGTAATAATCTCAGTCGCCGTCTTTTCACCGATACCCGCAATACCGATAATGTTGTCAGACGGATCGCCACGCAATCCTTTATAGTCAGGCAACAATTTCGGACCGAATCCAAAACGTTCCTTAACCGCTTTTTCGTCATACATGATCGTATCGTTGATCCCCTTCTTGAGCGTGAAGACTTTTACGCGCGGGCCGTCCACAAGCTGAAGCGTGTCCATATCGCCAGAGGCAATAATAGTATCGATATGTGCCTTGTCGTCCACACTCATGTGTTCGACAATAGTCCCGAGAATATCGTCGGCCTCAAATCCCGGTGCGTCATACATAGGAATATTGAATGCCTCGAAAATCCTGCGTGATGAAATGATCTGCGCTACAAGGTTCTCATCTGCCTTCATGCGAGTGCCTTTGTACGCTTCATAGGCTTCATGACGGAACGTCTTCTGCGGTAAGTCATAACAAGCGATTACGTAGTCAGGCTTAAGGTCACTCACGATCTTCATGAGCATGGCACTGATGCCATAGAGGGCACCAGTAGGCTCTCCTTTTGAGTTCGAGAACTCAGGCATAGCATGGTAGGCACGGTGGATGATGGCGTGCGAATCGAGAAGAACAAGGCGGAGTTTCTGTTCTTTGACTGCGGTCTTTTTAGGAGCTTTCGGTGTTTTTTCGGACATACGGGAAGTATACCTGGATATCGAAAAAGAAAAAGGTTCTTAGAAAGAAATCTGACGGACCTCTTCGCTCTCGTGTGCGAGCGTAACCACCACGGCATCTTCTGGAATAGCTCCGGGGACTTTTTCCGGCCACTCAACAAGGACAAGGGTTTTTGGGTCAGCGACGAGCTCCTGCCAGCCGAGACGCGAAAGCTCTGCTGCCGACTCAAGACGATAGGCATCAATGTGTACTAAACGGGAAAACCCTCCCGGTTCGCCTGGAAGCGCGTACTCTTTCATGATCACAAAGGTGGGAGAGATTACTGCTTCAGTGATGCCAAGTTCTCGTGAGAGCGCCTGGGTGAGTGTGGTTTTCCCCGCACCAAGATCGCCCGATAGCGCGACTA
>CAIQBF010000071.1 GCA_903869975.1 uncultured bacterium
GTCGTGACGATGCCGATGGGTTTGTTGTAGATGTAGTAGACCAGGGATTCTTTTTTACCGCGGAGGGTGACCTTGTCTGTTTCTGGATTTACTCGCATGCCCATTTCAGCCTTCTTTCCGTTTACGGATACTTTACCTGCAGCAATGAGCTCGTCTGCCTCGCGGCGTGATGAGAGCCCGATGTCGGCCATGTGTTTATTGATACGGACGAAGAAGCTGCCTTGTTTTGGAATGCTGGTGTCGTGTCCTTTTGGGCGAGGTCTCATAGAGTTTTATCATAACACAATTTATGATGAATGTACAGTATTCACTTACTCTTCTGATCTCGTAAGAGTGGAGCCATTTTTGAGTGTCTTCTCAATTCGGGGAGTGCCCTCGTATTCGATGCGGCTACCGTTGTGGGCGAGTACGCTAAGTATTTTGCTCGTGCCAAGTTCGATGCTCGATGCGTTTTCGGCAACGACATGGACTGATTCGGCGTTTAGCATGCGCCCTTCGTATCGGGAAGCGTTCTTGAGTGTAAGGTCGAGTGTTGTGCTCGTGCCTGTGGCGGCGACTGAGGAACCATTTTCGAGCGTGAACCGTGCAGCGGTTCCGTTCCAGAGTATGTCCGCGTGGCTCGCATTTTTGAAAGTACCTTCGAGGCTCTTTCCTGCAAACGATCCCTCAATATGCGAGGCGTTTTCAAGATTGATGCGTTCGATCGAAGGAGCGGTGACGGTGATGAGTACTGGTCTTCCTCCAAAACAAAAAAGGAAGCAGGTCTTGTCGAAGACCGGACGTCGTTCAATGGAAAGTTTTCCTCCGGTGCTTTCTATGGAGAGAGTCTCGGTGTCCCGAGCGCGGCCTTCAGTTGTTACTGAGTATTCAGTGCCGGGTACGAAGGTGACTCGCTGGCCATTTGCGATGGCGAGTTCGGTGAAGGGTGCAAGATTTTGTGTCTGGGTGATTATTTGAAATGAGGCGTCGTTCATCTGCGTCTGTCGTACCGTGAATACGGTGCGAGCGCCAAGCACTCCAGAGACGATGATGGCTGCAAACCAGAGTACAAGGAAAGATATACCAACCTTGCCACGGATTGTGCGTTTTCCTTCCATTGCTCCAAGGCCTACGAAGAAGAAAAATACAAAGGGAATGACCACTGCGATATATCCAGCAACAAGGGCAATACTGAACGTGGCTCCGGCGCTTGCTGTAATGAGGGCTAGGTCGGAAACTCCTGAGGGAACTGCGAACAGTGCAAGTCCGAGTGCGATAGTTATACTGACTGCTCCAGCAAATCCGATACACATGAAGATGAGGCCGAAAAGTATCCGAACTGCAGGGAAGATTCCTTTTTGTATGGCATGTCCGATTGCCCGGAGAATTTTTACGGGGATATCAATGATCTTCTGCCATGAGGTGCGTGCGTTCGGGGAACGTACCTCGTCTATTTTTTCTTTGAGCATTTCAGTCATGCTTGAGAGTGTGACGTGGCTGCCACGCATTTCGAGCTTTTGGGCTGTCGATCCTGCCTCTGGGACGGCGAGCCAGAGTATTGCATAGATCACAACACCCGTACCTCCAGCAAGGATTGAGATGAGAAAAATAATGCGAACGATTGCTGGGTCGATGCCGAAGTACTGAGCAAGACCGGAAGCAACGCCAGCGATCACCCGATTGTCAGGGTCGCGATAGAGACGCTTTGGTTTGTCGGTTCCATTCGGTGACTCAGTGTCTTTGTGTGGGGCTGAGTTCTGCTCGTCTCCAGACTGTTCGCCGCCAACGGGACCCATTTCGGAAATGATCGTTTCGATTTCTTTGCGCGTGATGACGTTTTTGATCGGGCTGAGGTATGCGGCAAATTTTTCCGCGATGGCCTGTTCGAAATCCCCAAGAATTTCTTCTTTGTCTGGGTTGGCATCGAGTGCTGCGCTAGCTTTGTCGAGATATGCGGCGAGCGCTTTGTGCGCCTCGTCTTCAATCTGGTATGCGCGTCCGTTCAAATGTATGGTAGTGACTGTTTTCATAGATTACTTCGTGGTGGTTTTTGCAAGATTTTTAATAGTGCCATTCATCGTGTGCCAGTACTCTTTGAGTTCTTCGAGCTGCCGGCATCCTTTTTGAGTGAGGGAATAATATTTGCGGGGCGGTCCTGATTCCGATTCGATCCATTCGTAATCGACGAGCGCTTCTCTGCGGAGTTTTGAGAGTAGGGGATAGAGTGTTCCTTCTTGCGTTTTAAACTCAGTGACTCCAAGTCGGGCGAGTATATCTGCTGCATATACTTTGTCGCTTGATATAACAGTCAGGGTGACAAATTCAAGCAGGCCTTTTCGGAGCGGAGCAAATTTTTCTTCGATGGAAGTATTCATAGTGTATTTCATGCAAGCTACCTTGCTTTATAAAGGTAGCATATTGAATACCTGTAGTCAATCACTAGCGAAGTGTGCTTTGTGTGTCGGCTTGTTTTTCGGTATACTGACGTTCCTGTATGCCGCCTACTACTTCTACACCACCTAAACCCAATCTTTTTGCACTTATGAAGCCGTATCGAGGGTTGATTGTAGCTCTCGTGCTGTTTACGGTGCTTGCGAACGCACTCAATCTTTGGGTGCCGAGGATTATGGCGCGGGGTATCGATACGTTTGCGAAAGGAAATTTTATCCTTCGTGATTTCGTTGTCGAGTTTTCAATCGTAGCGCTGTGTATTGCTTTGTTTACGTATCTTCAGACGCTCGTCCAGACGTATGCATCAGAAAAAATAGCACGGGACATGCGTACGAAGATTGCCGGAAAGATCTCGAGGCAGGACGCTGCGTTTGTGGACAGGATCACGCCATCCAAACTTCTGACGAATCTTACGAGTGATGTTGATGCCGTAAAAGGCTTCGTCTCACAAGGTCTAGCCTCCATTATTTCCTCACTTTTCCTTATTGTGGGGGCTTCAGTGCTCCTTTTTGTAACCAACTGGCGTCTTGCGCTGCTGGTGCTTTCTATCGTACCGCTTATCGGTATTATTTTTGCATATATTTTTGGTAAGGTTCGCAAGCTCTTTGTGCGTTCGCAAGCTGCTATTGATTGGCTGAACAAAGTTATCAATGAGAGCATCCTTGGTGCGGGTCTTATTCGTCTCGTGAATGCTCAGCAGTACGAGCACCAGAAATTCTTGGCTGCGAACATTGAAGCCCGAGAGATCAGTCTTGGGGTGCTCAATCTTTTTGCGAGTCTTATCCCGATTATCACGTTTCTTACCAACATGGCAACGCTGGCTATCTTAATGCTCGGTGGGCATTATGTGATTACTGGCTCAATGACGCTTGGTTCATTTACGGCGTTCAATAGTTATCTTGCTATTCTTATTTTTCCGATCATCATTCTCGGATTTACTTCCACTGTCATTGCGCAAGCGAGCGCTTCATATGGACGCATCCTTGGTGTGATTGATGCAGAGGACCGTCGTGACGATGGCACTGTCGTGAGCACTCTCCGGGGAGAGATTGCGATGCAAGACGTCTCTCTTGCCTATGGTCAAAAGAACGTGCTTAAAAATGTCTCCGTTACTATTCCTGCCGGCACGCGTACAGCTATTATTGGTCCGACGGCTGCAGGTAAGACACAGCTTCTTTCGGTACTCACAGGGCTTATCGATACAGCAACCGGCACAGTGCTCTACGATGGCAAAAATATTCATGAGTACACAAAGGAGAAACTTCATGAACAGGTAGGTCTCGTTTTTCAAGACAGTGTGATGTTTAATACGACGCTTCGCGAGAATATTGCGTTCGGTTCGAGTGCAACACCAGAGACGCTCAAGAAAGCGATTGCGACGGCTGAGCTCGACGATTTCATCGATGCATTGCCACAGGGTCTCGATACCATGGTGAGTGAGCGTGGGACGAGTCTTTCGGGAGGGCAGAAGCAGCGTGTCATGCTTGCACGTGCTTTGGCACTTGATCCAAAAATTCTGCTGCTCGATGATTTTACTGCTCGCGTAGATACGCGTACGGAAAAAAAGATTTTGGCAAATGTCCGCACGAATTATCCTAATATAACGCTTATTTCTGTAACGCAGAAGATCGCCTCGGTCGAGGACTATGACCAGATCCTCGTGCTTATGGAAGGCGAGATTATCGCGCGCGGCACGCACAAAGAACTGCTCGCGACTTCACCAGAATACGTACAGATGTATAACTCGCAAGAAAGCACTGAACACTATGAACTACAAGCTTAAATCTAAAGAAGAAAAGGGGAAGAAGCTTACGCTTGGCGATGCCTTTCGAAACCTAAAGCCGCTGCTCGCTGATGAGACTAAGGCTCTGATCGCTGCGTTTATAGCGATCGCGCTGACGTCTGCTGCAAACCTGCTTGGGCCGTATTTCATTGCGCGCACAATTGACACCTATATTGCAACCAAAAATTTTCATGGGGTGCTCATAAATTCAGGAATATTACTTGGAGTATTTACTCTTGGGGCTGGGGCGCAATATTTACAGACAAAATCCATGGGGGGTGTTGGTCGCCGTGTCCTTTTCAAACTACGCAATTCTATTTTTGCAAAGCTTCAGTCTCTACCGGTTGCATTTTTCAATGCAAATAAGTCTGGTGATCTTATCTCTCGTATCAATAACGACACAGATAAGCTCAATCAGTTTTTCTCCCAGGCGCTCATGCAATTTGTGGGGAACTTCTTCATTATGCTTGGTGCCGGTATCTTTCTCGTTGCACTTGATGTAAGACTTGGTGCGGCCTCACTTATTCCAGCGGCTGTTGTGATTATTACGACGCAGATACTGTCTCCATGGATCAAGCGCGCGAGTACGAAGAGCCTCCAGTCACTTGGCGGGATGAGTGCTGAAATTCAGGAATCGCTGGCAAACTTCAAAGTAGTTGTGGCTTTCAACCGTCTCGATTTTTTTCGCACTAAATTCGGCGAAGCAAACCAGGAAAATTACAATGCGTCCGTCAGATCGGGTGTCGCAAGTAATATTCTTGTACCGCTTTATGGCGTGGCATCGACCACGGCACAGATTATTGTGCTTGCATACGGTATTACGCTTATCTCGAACGGTATGCTTACGACAGGCTTGCTCGTTGGGTTCATTCTCTATGTCAACAATTTTTATACGCCACTTCGCCAGCTTGCTTCAATTTGGGCTACGCTTCAGCTTGCGATGAGTTCGCTTGAACGTATTTCGGAGGTGCTTGATCTCGAGACTTCTATCAAGGTAGTCGCGAGCGAAAAGAGTACTCATGTGCCAGGAATTCTTTCGTTTGATCACGTGTTTTTTGGATACAGCGAAGGCCGCGATATCTTGCGTGATATTAGCTTCACTCTTGAAAAGGGGAAGACCTATGCGCTTGTGGGGCCGACGGGTGGCGGTAAGACGACGGCTGCTTCTATCATGGCTCGACTGTATGATCCGACTATGGGTACGGTATATCTCGATGGCCGTGATATTCGCGCCTATGAACCCGTAGAACGTGCTCAAAAAATCGGATTTATTTTACAGGAGCCGTTTTTGTTTACTGGTACCGTTGCCGAGAATATTCTCTATGGTAATGATGCATATGCGGGGTATACGAGCGAGCAGCTCTTTGCAATTTTGAAAAAGGACGGACTGGATGCGCTTCTTGTGCGTTTTGAGAGTGGGCTCGATACCAAGGTTGGTGCTTCGGATTCGATAAGCCTCGGACAGAAGCAGCTTATCGCCTTTATGCGCGCCGTGCTGCGCAAGCCCGAGATTCTTATTCTCGACGAGGCCACAGCCAATATTGACACCGTTACCGAGCAGATGCTTGAGGAGATACTTGCGAAATTGCCGAAAGAGACGACAAAGGTTATCATCGCGCACCGCCTCAATACGATACAGAATGCGGACGATATCTTCTTTGTGAATAGCGGGGAAGTGACGGAGGCTGGA
>CAIQBF010000072.1 GCA_903869975.1 uncultured bacterium
CAGTAGAGCCGTCTCGGAGTAAGACTGTCCGCATTTCTTAGTGGATGCGGTAGAAAATCCGCGGATACTGTCGTATACTATACGTATGTTTCGCCGCATCACTCCTTTTGTACTTATTGCGCTCATGCTTGGCATGTCCGCACTATCTTCGCCAGCGACCGCACAGACAACAGACTCAGAAGTTTCTGTTTCGGTTACCCCAGAGAACCCAGGACCCAACCAATCCGTCACTATTTCGCTTCAAAGCTTTACAATCGACCTTGATACAGCAGAGATAGAATGGTCTATCGATGGGAAGGGGCTTGTCCGAGGAATCGGCTACAAGCGCTATACTTTTACGACCAAAAGCTTAGGTGCTGAAACACGGGTGACCGCAACCATAACGCCGACAGGGCAGTTCCCTCGAACCAAAACCGTCATCATCACACCAATGTCGGTGGATATCCTCTGGCAGGCAACCGATTCGACCGTGCCACCTTTTTACCGCGGTAAGGCACTCGCAACCAGCGAGTCTACGGTCAAGTTTGTAGCTATCCCGCAAGTACAATCAGTCAACGGTGCCCTTATCGGCACGAACCAATTCCTCTATACGTGGAGAGAGAACTTCACCTCTGACCAAAACCGGTCAGGGTACGGGAAGAACGCAATTTCATATTCGATGGATTACCTCAATCCAACCAAACATGTAACAGTGGCAATTTCAAGCCTCGATGGCGCAACCTCGACGGCAGCAGAAATAGATCTCACGCCAGACACCCAAAAGCTTGTCTGGTACGAATCAAGCCCAAAGTACGGACCGCTCTACGCCACAGCACTTACGGGGGAGCACACCGTGAGCGGTAGTGACATCTCACTTCTCGTTGAGCCATACTTCTTCTCTCCCGGAGATCGTACCTCTCAAGAGATCACGTACGAGTGGCGGCTCAATGGAGAACCAATCACTCCTCCAAGAGGTGCCCCAAATACGCTCTTCCTCCACAGAGATACCGATTCGACAGGGGATGCAAGCCTAGCACTATCCGTAAGCAACACCAGCACCTTGTTCCAGGAAGCGCGCGCTCAATTACTGCTTCATTTGCAATAACAGAATATGAAAAAAAATCTACATTCTCGCGTTTCTCTTTTTTGGGCCACAGCACTCGGGGTGCTCGGTCTCATCATTACACCAGCTATTGCCCTCGGGGCAGCCAAGGCGACAGTAAGCGTAACCCCCGGGAATATCACTGCGGATATCAGCGTCGTACTCAGCGGGTATACCTCAAAAGACAGCACCCCTATAAAAATCGCCTGTCTTGGGCTTTCCTCATCAACGCCCGTCTTTACCGACATGGCTGTGCAGACGGGAACCAACAAATACGCAAGCACGTGCACGGGCCTTGCTGGGGGAACCTCCTATAAATACGAAGTGTCTTCAGGAACAGAGGTATTTCCTCTCGTCACCGGAACTTTTAAAACGCTTGATTTTGGAACAACAGGGGGAACGATCACAGCAAAAGCGAGCGTTACTACGACGCAGACGTCGGCATCGTTTACAATCACTCTTTCGGGAGCAGGAGCCTCAGGCTTTGCGAGTCAGATCAAAGTAGTGTGCTTTGATGAAAAAGGCGTAGCAACAATCCCGGCAGCAGACAACGCATCCCTCGCAGGAACCAATGTATACGGAACCAAGTGCACGCAGCTCGCCCCCTCAACAGCAAAAAGCGCCAGCACCTACACCTACGCAATCTCGTCTATTGATGGGACTTCTTTTTCTCCAATCACCGGATCATTCACGACAGCAATAGGGGCAACAGTTGGAGAGGAGACATATCGTATCGGGTCAGGACCAACAGTAAACCCCCTCGGAGATGGCACGTTTTCTGTCTCGGTAGGAGTACTTATTACAAAGCCAGTGATTGGCCTCGCGTATTCAGTACGACTCGGATATCCCATCAATGGAACTGACTGTACGTTTGATTCCAAATTCCCGACAACCTTTGCCGTTCCTTCAAACAACGGCCCTACCGAATTCTCAGCGGTACAAACATGGATCATCCCCGCAGGAACATATTGTATTGGCGTAATGCATGACATTTCGTTATCAAACAAAACGCAAACCTACGGTATCAAGAGCCTTCCTGGTGGCACGTTTACGGCTTCGAATACCGTAACTCCAAATACTGGAACTCCGGCAGAAGAAAATGCTTATGGATGCGTCTCGACCGGCACCGACAGCTACTGCATGCTTGCACCGCTCCCGGGAATAGGGGAGCTTGATGCAAACGGTAAGCCGACAGGAAAGATCAATGTACGCACCGGCGTCGGCGCATATCTCAACGGGATTATTCGCCTTATTCTCGGATTGATCGGCGTACTCTCGGTCTTCATGATCGTCGTGGGCGGTATTGAATATATGTCGACCGTAAGCATCGGAGAGAAG
>CAIQBF010000073.1 GCA_903869975.1 uncultured bacterium
TCCTCGAAGAGCTCTTTACCAACCTCGTTGCAAATGCTCTCAAGTACAGCAAAAAAGACAGCCGAACACTCATAGAAATTTCTCTTCGTGTAATCGGTAGTGAAGCCTACGTAGTAATCCAAGATAACGGCATCGGTATACACCCCGACGACCTGCCAAGCATATTCAATCGTTTTTATCGCGTAACGCCAGCCTCGCCATCGCTCTCCGGGACAGGTCTAGGTCTTGCGATAGTGCAGCGCATTGTTGATACACACAAAGGAAGAATACAGGTAGAAAGCACACTCGGAAAAGGAACGACTTTTACTATTGTCTTTCCTCAATTTTCTGAACTAGCATATCGATCTTCATCGAAAGCTGACGAAGCGTAATCTC
The DNA here is from genome assembly GCA_903869975.1 of uncultured bacterium. GTDB lineage: Bacteria > Patescibacteriota > Minisyncoccia > Phycocordibacterales > UBA9973 > CAITQP01. The sequence goes on from CAIQBF010000073.1 coordinate 376, forward strand.
TTCCGTCTCCTCTTCTCCCTCGATCGCTTTGAGTACTTTTTTTTCTACCTTTTCTTCCTGTTTTGCATTTTTAATGATGATAGTGTTACCGATGAATGTCTGCAGGAAAACTCCTACGCCGCCAAGAATTAAACTACCGAGAAGCACGGATATAAGAGGAGTAACACCCATCAGATCGAGCCACTCCCAGACACCGCGCCAAAATATAATAACGCCGACACCAGCCAAAAAGGCTTGAATAAAAGGAACCTGCTCAAAAAAGGTGCGTGCGTTATTCTCAATACGTAGTAGGAAATTTGTTATCGGTCGAAACATGCATCTACTATGCCATAGTCCATCACGCAATGCCACACTAGAGGAATGGCTGAAAAATACGAACAATAGCTGCGAGGGCACGATCGTACCAGCGACGCACAACAGCTCCCGGTACAAAAAGTCGAGACTGCTGTTTCCAACCTGACAGAATACCTGCGATATCGGCAACCATCGCCTGATCAGATACCTGAACAGCTGACTCTGAATTTACATTAAACGAAAGTGAATCAAGGTTCTGTGACCCTACTAAGGCCTCCCGATCATCAACCAAAAGGACTTTCGCGTGGTTCATTTTTGGGAAAAGATATATCGACACGTTGGTTTTAGACATCTTCAAAGAGGAGAAAAAATTGGCTCTGTCCATAAACCACGAATCACACGTTTCAGGAATAATTACTTCCACCGATACACCTCTAAGCGCCGCGGCATCAAGTACGGTTACCAACCACCGATCGGGAACGAAATAGGGAGTCACGAGGCGAACACTCTGTCGTGCCCCTGCTATTTTTTCAGAATAAAAGCGTTTCAACGTTTGTTTCGTGTCCCGAGGGCCATATTCACGAAAGGCATTCTTGAGCCGGCGCGCTACGGGAATTTTCCGATAGCGGATGACTCGAGAATCAATGCCTCCCGCCCGATCGTAAGTCTTGGCAAAGAGGTGAAGAGCTGTCTTGAGTGCACGCCGTCCAGTGAGTTTAAGTGCAAGATCTGCCCAGCCATGCGCACTGCCATGAATGTTTACGCCACCAGTAATTGCGACAGCCTCATCAACAACCAAAAGCTTGCGGTGTAAACGGTGCAACCATCGACTAAAAAAAAGAACCTCCACGCCATCTGCGCGCAAAGAACCAACAGCAGCCGCGCCAAGAGAATAGCTGCCAAAAGAATCAAGTACGAGCTTTACAGCAACACCAGCGCGAGACTTACGACGCAGCGTCTCCACAAAATCAAAACCAGGCGTATCGTCGAGCATGATATACATCTCAATAAAAACGGAATGTCGAGCACGCTCAATCTCTCGGAGCATTGCCGTCCACGTTTCTGAGGATGATGTATAAAAAGCGTATCGAGCCATATGCTGCATATACTAGCACAATACAAAAGCCGCCCGATGGGCGGCTTTTGTCTACAAGTGGTCTTGGCAGGAATCGAACCTGCATTTCTCCCTTCGCAGGGGAGTGTCCTATCCATTGAACGACAAGACCGTAACGGCTTTTGACCGCTAGAATATACAGTATTTTCAAGCGTTAGTAAAGCCCCATCTATTCAGCTGGTAGCTCGAGCGGTTGAACAACAGGCAAATGAGACTCTCTCGCAACCGGAATATCCGCATTTTGCAAAACAGAAACGAGCACCGCTCTATCATTCGAAAGTAACGGCACCTTGTTTTGACCGCCAAGCTTCCCCTTCCCCTCAAGGTATCGACGGAACGTGCCCTCAGGAACAACATGAACAATTGGTGCACCAAGAACGATATCGGACGCACGTTTAGCCTCATAATCCGAATTACGCTTCTTGAGCGCCTCATCGAGTGCGCCAGTAAACGCGCGGATATCTTTCGGCGCTATCTTGAATTCGATTGCCCATTCATGAGCTCCTTGCGATGGCTTCGCGTCGAACGTCGGAGAAGCCGTAACCCCAGAAATCTCTGCTCCCGCGATCTTCGCTACTTCTTCAAGTGCTTTCACTGCGTTGTCTGCAATTACCTCCTCGCCGAATGCATTAAGAAACTGCGTTGTACGCCCGACAATCTGAATTCGATACGGATGAGTGCTTGTAAAGGTAACAACATCCCCCACCAAGTACCGCCAGAGCCCACTTGTTGTTGTAATCACGATTGCGTACGGAATACCAACAACAACGTCGCTCAGTCCGATGGCCGCACCGGTTGGAACACATTCCTCAACGCGGATAAACTCATAAAAAATATCATGATCGGTGCACAA
>CAIQBF010000074.1 GCA_903869975.1 uncultured bacterium
GCCCGCTCGCGCGCTCTCGTTACCTGGGCTCGAATTTGCGCTGATTCAGGCGGCCTGTTTGCGGACGCTAGTTTTTCATATCCGATCGCGCCGACATAGAGCGCGATGTCGATTCGATCAAGGAGCGGCCCTGAGAGTTTGCGTTTATATCGGACAAGGTCGCTTGCGGTACAGACGCATGGCTTAACCTTTGTCCCCTTGTATCCACACGGACACGGATTCATCGCAGCTACAAAAAGGAATTGTGCGGGGAATATCGCTGTGCCTTTTGTTCGTGATATAGAGATGCATCGCTCCTCAAGTGGTTGACGTAAACTTTCGATTACTCGCCGGTCGAATTCAGGAAATTCATCTAGGAATAGTACTCCTCGGTGCGCGAGGGTGATTTCTCCTGGCTTTGGAAATGCTCCACCGCCGATAATTGAAACATACGAAGAGGTGTGATGCGGAGCTCGAAATGGCGGGATTGTGCGAAGCTCGTTTGAGAGATTCCCCGAAATTGAAGCGATTGAAGTTGCTTCCATTGCATTTTCTCGAGAAAGCCGCGGCATGATACCGACGAGTGCTCGAGCGAGCATCGTTTTCCCTGTGCCTGGTGGTCCATGAAGAATCACGTTGTGTCCGCCTGCCGCTGCGATAATGAGTCCGCGTTTTGCGCTTTCTTGGGCGATGATATCGCTGAAATCATTGTCGGAGGGCTCTTCTCTTGCGGGTGTTTGTTCTCTCTGTATTGGTTGTAGTAGTTGTGAGGCGTCGGCATTTTCTTTGAGATGCGCAATGAGTTCCCTAAGATGTTCTACCGGATACACACGCATGTTCTCGGAGAGCGCTGCTTCGGATGCATTGAGTGTGGGTACATAGAGCTCTTGGAATCCTTCACGACTTGCTGTAAGTGCGATCGGTAAAATACCGCGCACCGGACGTACACTACCGTCGAGTCCGAGTTCTCCAACAAAGAGCGCTCGGGAGATGTTTCTGGTGTTAAGCCCCTCTGCGATGAGAAATCCGAGCGCGATGGAAAGATCAAAATGGGAACCTTCTTTACGGAGGTCTGCCGGAGAGAGTGAGACTACTGTTTTCTGATTTTTTGTTTTAGGGGAATCAAACCCAGCATTTTTGAGTGCTGACCCTACACGGTCACGCGCCTCATCCACTGCTCGGTCACCAAGTCCGACAATGGTGAAATTATTCAATCCCCGCGCCGTATCTATTTCCACCGATACGATTCTTCCGGAAAGCAGTTCTGTTTGTGCAGAAAATACGCGCGCAAAAGCCATGTACCAATTGTGGCACATGGCTCATGTGGAATATCTAAAGAAAAAATAGAAGAATCTTTATTCCGGGGATTACGCCTCGAGATGCTCCATGCACGTTTCTGCTGCAGGATTTGCCGAAAGGCGAGCTTCTTCGATTTTTGTACTACACACCCGGCAGATGCCAAAAGTTCCGTTTGCGATAGCGGCGAGTGCTGATTCTACTTGAGTGAGTCGAGCTTCGAGCGGAACAATAATCGCGGTTTTTTCTTCGAAATCTTCGAACCGGTCGGCAATCGTATTAGGGTCGAGCTCTGAGGGGTCGGCTGTTTCTGCCGCTGCTTCCCAGGTATTTGTTTTGAGGTCGTGCCGTCCAAGGCGAATGAGTTCTCCAGTAAGTGTCTTTTTTTCTGCTTCCAGCATCGATGCGTAGTTCATAGTCATGCGGAAACTATATCACGATTAAAATCGACGGACTACCTCGGCGAGCGTTTTTGTATCTGTTGCGACGAGAATCGTGTTTTGGTCGATGAACGAGTAGTAGAGGATTGGTTTTTTGTCGGCTCCGAACACTGCGCGTGCATTCCTGTTCTGCACGACAGTGTCAGAGAATGGCATATCTTGTAGTTGGTCTTTTGTGAATCCTGATGTATTGATATTGAAGAGTGGAGTCAGGTCTTCAAAAAGGTATGGTTCCCAGGCAAGCATGCCTGACTGAAGAAAGTCGTGTGCTGTGCCGTGAATGATCAAGAAAAGACTGTCGGTATTGTAGAGGTAGGTGCCAAGCATGAAATCTTGGGCGAGGGCACTGGTGAGTATATCTGGCGCGTGGGTTTTCATGACTTCAAGGAGTCGAGGCGCGGATAGCTGCGTCCGCATTCCTCCAACAGTCTCTGCGAGTACGATATCTTTTACTTGCCCCGGCTGTAGATTTGGAGTTGCGACGATACCAGCGATCGCGGAATATATTTCTGGAAGTTGCATGTCGGTAATATCGAGTAGCTGAGTTCCATCGAAAGTAATGAGTGATGTTTGTACTGGATTTGAGTTTATGGGTATGGAGGCGTCAGGTTTCTGTTTTTGTATATAACTCCAGACAAGAATACCGATAGCGGCTGTCACCAAGAAAATACCAAGTGCGGTGAAGGCTTGGTTTTTCTTTGAACGGATCGAACTTTCTTCGAATGCCCGGCGGTGCTTCTCTTCCTCTGCTATTGCTATACGGACAACGGAACCTCCTTTTTCTCGAATGGCGTTTGCAAGATCGGATGAAAACGTGCGCATCGGCGCTATGTGGCTCGCGTGTTCTGTGTAGGTGTTACCGTTTGCTTCCGGTGTCGGGGTTAGCTGTCCGTCATTGGTGTGTTCCTTTTTCTCGAGCGGATTCATAGATGAAGTAATCATAGCACGATCGTATCGCTGGCCTTTAGTTTATGCTTTTGGTGTCTCGACAGGTTTTGGGAAAAAGTCTGGTTGCGCGGCTTTGATCGAGAGTGAGATGCGTCCGCGCTCAGCGTCTACGCCGACAACTTTGACCGGTACTTTCATTCCTTCTTTTACAAGATCGGTTACGCGGGTTACTCGCCATGGTGCAAGTTCGCTGATGTGCACCATACCATCGGCATGTTCGGATAGTTTCACGATTGCGCCGACCTCGAGGATTTTTACGACCTCGCCCATTAGTTGTTCACCGACAGTATATTCGTGAGTCATCTCCAATACGATCTTGAGAGCTGCATCGGCTGCCCCGTTCTTTCCGGTAACATATACTGTTCCGTCATCTTCGATAGTGATTTCTGCTCCGGTTTTTTCTCGGATTGCATTGATCGTTTTACCGCCGCTTCCGATGACTCCCCCGATCTGGTTTGGCCGGATTTTGGTAACGAGAATCTTCGGTGCGTTTTTTGAGATGTCGGCGCGCGGCGCGGCAATCTCTTTTTCGATTACATCAAGAATTGTGAGCCGCGCCGCGCGTGCCTGCCCCATCGCTTCTTTGAGCGCTACAACAGGTACTCCCCCGACTTTAATATCGAGCTGGATTGCGGTGACTCCTTCGCGTGTTCCGGCAACCTTGAAGTCCATGTCTCCGTAGTGGTCTTCTGGCCCCTGGATGTCGGTCAGGATTTTGTATTCGGATGGGTTTTTTGTGTTCAAAATGAGACCCATGGCGATACCGGCAACCGGTCGCTTGATAGGCACTCCCCCGTCCATGAGTGCGAGACTCGATCCGCAAATCGAAGCTTGCGAGGTCGATCCGTTGGATGCCATAGATTCAGAGACAAGACGGATAGTGTATGGGAATACCATTTTGTCCGGGATCACAGGGACAAGCGCTTTCTCGGCCAAGAACCCATGTCCCATTTCACGACGGTTAATACCGCCTACGCGTCCAGTCTCTCCGGCCGAGTACGGCGGGAAGTAGTAATGGTGAGTGAAACGTTTGGTACCGCGGATCTCCATTCCTTCGATGAGGGTAGCGTCTTCGGGGCCTCCGAGCGTGAGTACCGAGAGTACATGAGTCTCTCCTCGGTAGAAGATACCTGTTCCGTGTAACGCGTCAGCGAAGCCGCCGGCCTTGGCTGAGAGTTCTCGGACCTGGTCGAAGCGGCGACCGTCTGCCCGGCGCCCCTCTTGTAAGGCTTTTATGTGCACCAAGTCATCGAGTGCAGATTCGAGGTGGTCTTTTGCGAGTGAGGCGAGTGTTTCATCCTCACTCCATTTCTCGCCAACAAGGGCGTTCCACTCATCTGAAAGCTCGTGAAACCGTGCTTTGCCCATTTCAGGGGATTCTCCTTCTTTCAAAAAGATGGCATCGATCTTCTTTCCAACGGTTTCGGCAAAAAAGTCCGTTACGCTATCGGGCAGAATCGGTGCGGGCATGTCCTTTTTGTCCTTTCCAATCTCGGACACAATGTCCTTTTGCCACTGTTCGATAGCGCTGATTGCGGGCATGGCGAGGTCGAGGGCGGCGTTCATTTTGTCTTCTCCGTACTCATAGGCCATGGCTTCGATCATCACGACATTCCCCTCTTTACCGCAGACAGTCAAATCGAGTTCATAGTTGGATTCACCGGTATTTGGGATGTAGCGGTCGACAGCGATATCCCCTTCAGTGTTTTTGCCTTTTCCGACATGTACGGCTCCTACGGGTCCTGACCAAGGGATGTCGGACGTTGCAAGCGCGAGTGAGGCCGCGTTGATACCCAGTATTCCTGGATCAGACTCCCCAACCGCAAGTACGGTTACGATGACCTGGATTGCGTTTTTGATGTGCTGGGAAAAAAGTGGGCGGATGGTGCGGTCGATGATGCGGGCCGAAAGGATTGCC
>CAIQBF010000075.1 GCA_903869975.1 uncultured bacterium
TACTTGTCGCGGAAATTTTGAGTTACGAGACCTGCAGCGAGGTCTTTACGTTCCTGATTCCCTGCCATGCCTTTTCCTATGCGGCCGATTGTTTGACGGCCACCGTATGAGAGTGCTCCCGTAGCCACTCCAATAGCGGCACCTCCGGCGAGTGCTGCGACGCCGAGACCAGCTTTTGTAACCATCTGTCCGATCTCCCCTGCTGCTTTACGGACGTATTTTGTAGCAGTGAGAATGAGATAGATGAACATGATCATCGACACTGCCACCACCATGAGCGTGACCCACGGACCATGTGTTTGGATGTACTGGCGATTTACGAGTGGGCTCTTTGTCATGATGGAAATGAGCAAGAGGAAAAAGAAGAAGATCGGTGCGGAAAAGGCCGCCTCTATGAGCTTCGACCACCAGACAGACCAGCCGAATCCTTCCATGTGGCGCATGCCAGGGATGATGTACGACACGAATGCAAACGGTGAGAAGATGATAGCAATCCAGAGCGTGGCTAGTCGCCCGAGAAAGGAAAGTGCTGCTACAAAGAATGCATATGCCAAAACACAGTACAGTGTACCAACGAATATAAGTACGGTGATGACGATAACGGGGTTAAGTTCATAGGTTTTTTCATTTTTGATTCCGTTGTAGAAATCGCTAACCGATGGGCCAACTCCCGCAACAGACCATGCAAATAAAGAAGGAGTGGCTGCAATAGTTGCAACTCCCGCCTTAACCCAGTGGTCTGTGGAACTATTTGAAAGCGGTCCCCAGAAGTCTTCAGATTGGAGTATTTGTGGGCTGAAGGCTTGGACGAGCGCGGTACTGATAGATTTATCAGAACCCAGCTCGCTCTCCCCTACAACACTTATTTGGTTATAGAAGACGAGGGCGAGCGAGTTTGATAGGTCGATGACGACTTCTGTAATGAAAAAGCTGAAGTTGATGGCGACCGCTATCAGAATAGTTGAGGCCAGCATCTTTTTGGGATCCGCATGGCCTATCTCTATATCAAGTACGAGCGCCAGCGCTATAAAAATCAGAATGAGGATAAGGAAGACGTTTGAGAAGTCGCGCACCAAACGCCAGCCGTCGCTGATAAACGAGGCCCCGCCGTAGTAGCTACTGGAAAGGGTTGCGGCTGCGGTTTTGTCGAATATCCAAGCGGATAATTTAAGGAGCAGTCCCCCGACCGTATACGGTATAAAGTAAAATACCCAAGCTATACAGTTCGAGAACGCTCCGAATGCGACTCCACAGTGAAGATTCTCTGCAATGAAGTCGCCTTTTGCCGCATCTCCGACGCCCGTTACTCCAGTGTTTGAGTTGAAATTTGGCGTTGTTTGCGCTGAAGCGCTCTGTATTGTAGCGCTCAACCCTTGTCCTGGTAGTACCGAAAGCGTCACCGGCAGAAATATGCCAGCAAGGATCGAGAACGTAAGAATGAGAGGGATAAGGCGCTTCTTCATGAATATCTATTTTAATACATGCCGACGAAGTATTCGAGTCCGGCAAGCGTTCCTGGAATATTTTGCTGGTAGCTTATCGTGACTAATCCACTTCCGTCATCCGCAATATCATTCTGGATGACGTAGTTTGGGTCTTGCTTGAAACCGTACTGTCTCGAGAAAGCCTCGATCTGGTCGGCTGCCTGTCCTTGGCCGTAGTAGAAACCAGGCAAGAACGAAGTGGAGGCAGGAAGTGCGGCAATTTTCTTACCAAGGTCGTCATTGGTGAAAATGTAGCCTCGTTCAATATCTGCAGGGAAACGGATGCGCGCTCGAGGACCTGTGTAGACGGATTCAGGCGATGTCATGAGCTTGATACATTCGACGGTTGAATCGTTTACTTTTGTCAGTGCTTCGCTTACTGCACTGAAAGTATCCTCTTCCTCGGCGAGATCGCTTGACCCATGGATATAGGGAGCTATGAGTGTAAATGTACTGTCGATTTTTTTGAGCTCGACCTCATATGGCGTCATATTGGTAAGTTTCTTGGTTTTGTCCGCTTTTAATTCGAGGAGGTCTTGCTGGTACTGCTTTGCAAGACGTTCAGTCGCTGTTTGTGCGGTGCCTGTTGTACCTCCGGTCTGAGTTGTTCCATTCCCGAGTACGAGCGAGCCCTCGGTATTGTCTTCTGTCCTTGGCTGGGATGAGCCGGAGATCTTTTTTGCCAATTTTTGCTCGGGTGTCAGATATCCAGGAAGATCTTTGAGTTTATTGATACGGTCTTGTAAATTCTGGAGCTGGTGCACCGTAGAATCACTCTGAGCGATAAGGGATTCGTTATCCGCGATACCGTCGAGGTATTGTGGAATCATGAGGTATTCTTTCTGGTCATCTGAAAGCATTCCGTTTGCGTTCAGGTCTCCGAAATCAAGATTTTTTACAGGGTTGTATACAGTGGAAACCGCTTTTGAGTATCGCTTGAAGAGCGTCGTCATGATTTCTGAGGCAAAGGCGTAGCCGTTCGTATTGAGGTTTGCTTCTACCTGAACCTTTTTTACTTGTTCGCCGTCGTGTTTTGGACGGTAGCTGAGATGTTCGGTAAGTATTTTGGCATACATCTTCTCTGTCTCGCCATCGGTTGCTGCGTCTACAATTCCTCCATGAATAATGTCCGCTGGATCAAGGATCATGCCGATGGATTCGAGCACATCAGGGTCGCTCGTCCATCGTGTAGGCCAGCCTTGTAGCTTGTTTTGGAGTTGTGAGCCCGCTTCGTTTTCCCAGTATGGTCGTGGTCCTGGTACGCAGTAGTCGAGTTTGTACACCAGGCTGACAAGCTGCTCAGTGGTGTCTCTCTGAGCGATCATTATTTGCTTGTACCCTCGGGGTTCATTTGGGCTATAACGAGAGCCATTGATGCCCATTGGGTTATCTTCATTGGCTATGATCCTTGGAAGATCGCTGAATATATTGAAGCTCTCCCCTTCGTCGAGCCATGAACCACCGCGCTCTTTTGCGTTGTAGCCGCTGCCGTTTAAGACTGAGATGTTGCTGATAAAATTGCCGTTGTTTGAATAGTTTGTTTGTGTCGTATCTTTTTGCGAGAGGTACGAGAGTCCTTTTTGCGCGAGCTGATTTATGAGGGCGTTGAATATGGCGGTGAGGGAGGCATTAAGGTCTTGGCCGATTACGAGCTGGTCAAAAGAAGTACCGAGAGCTTTTTCGAGTGTGCTGGAGATGACGCTGCCGGGTGTCTGGACCTCCCATCGCGCACACGTGTGTTGCGCAATATCTCTTTTGATTGCATCAATCTGAGCCGTGTCATTTGCAGGCACTTTCGCCAATTCTCTTTCGAGGTCTCGCACCCGAGCATCGTCTTGCGTGTACCCGATAGGAGATACGCATTTCTGCATATCAAGGAATCCACCGCTACGCTGAAGCTGGTCTTTGAAGTCTTGCACTGGTGAGTATGAGTAATCGAGTAAACGAGAAGCGAGCTCGCTCTGAGCGGCATACTGGTATCCGATTGGGTTGTTTCCAAGGCTAAATTGTGCGCCAAAAGCGGTCCATCCGCCTTTTGCAAAATTGTCCTCAAACGTGCCGTGAGTCCATGTTGGGTTTTGTGAATACAGAACAGCGTCGAGACTATACTTGGCGCGCTGAGAGAAATCTGATTGTAATTGGCGGACGAGCGACTGAGCGACCCCTTTTCCGAATACGTAGTTCCCTTGTGCTCGCAAGAATCCGGCGATATCGGTAGGTTTTACATTCGAACCGGCTAGATCCCGGCTGATAAATGTTCGAATAGCCTTGTCGCGCAGGTCGGCAATACTGTCTTTTGTATCTACTGCGTACCAGGCTGATCCATTGAAGCCGCTATTGATCCAGTTTACGGTCGAGCGAGTGAGCTCTCTGAGGATTACTTGTGCCGCAGCCTTTTCAATAGCATTCCAGCAGTTAGTTTTGAAGGAGACTGCGCCGACAGACGCGGCTGTTTGGAGCGCAGCATCGGAAGTGTCAGTTTTTATGGAAATAGGTACAGAATTTTGAGCTGCCGATTTGGCTTGCTCTGTAAGTTTTTTTGCTTTATTGGACATGCCGAAAATTCCTTTGATTCCTGCGCTGATGTCGTCTTTGTAGCAGGCAATAACTGTTGCCGCTACTGCTCCTGTCGTATCTACGGCGAGGGTTGAGAGCGAGGTTACTGCGTAAGCTGTCTGTCCAATAAGAGAGCCAAGCAGCATAAAAACGACAAGCAGCGATTTTATGCCGAGCATCGTGGGTTTCATCGATATATAGTATACCTTTCGCTTGTTCATTAGGAAAGGGTTTTTGTGCAGAACTAGCAGTTATGAAGCACTAAAATATAATTTCATTTTCGCAGCCGCTTCATCGGAGGCCTTACTTGCTTTTATATAGTCATCAAGACCAACCATGCCGCCGAGTGCATCTGTATAGAGCATCGTCACCTGCTTGAGATAGGTGCCCATTTGAATGCTTGAGTTTGCAAGCGTCAGTGCGTATTGAGCGACTGGTGTTGGTGTTGTAAGAGCGGCAATTTTTTGGCCGAGCTCAGTATACGCCTCGGCAATAGGGTGAAGATTGTCGAGTGCTTCGCTCGTACCACTTTGCATGCTTGCGGCGATGTAGCTCAGTTCTGCCCCGAGTGGCACCTCCTCATATTGATCGATAACCGCGCGGAGGTCTTTTTCGTAGGTATCTCGTGCCCCGGCTTTGTTTGTAAGTGTCAGGTCCCCGAGTATGTATTCTTGTACCTCAGCATGTTTAGCATCAATACTTCCGCTTACTCCGGCAGCCAGGTTTGTTATTGCTTCTGGTGTAAGGCTGTCGGACTGTTTCAAAGCAAGGATTGTCGAAAGGAGGCTCTGACTGAATGTGTCTGTCGGAGTATTTGCTGGGGTTTCCTCTGTCACTCCGTTTGCGATCTTCTTTTGGGTAATGGTTTTTTTGTTGGCTGGTCCGTCTCCGTTTGGATCAAGCCCCCAAAGGGTTTCTTCCCAATCAGGGATGCCGTTTGTGTTTGAGTCGCGTGTTTTGAGATCGTGCATCGTGCCTTCAGTGGATATGAGGGAGCCGCGGCCTGATCGGCTGAATCGTGAGCTAGAACCGAAATAGCTGGTTATTCCCAGGAAAAGGAGCAGTCCAAGCACGCATGCTCCGATAATGAGGGAGAACTTCTTGCTTGGCATGAGTGTTTTGAGTTTTTCGAAATTAGGTGCTTGCATGAGGAAGTTTGAGGGATTCAAGGATTGGATTAAAGATTCCGGCTATCGTGGGCTCCTGAGGCGCTACGGAAAATCCTGTTCCTGGGGCGCTGCCGTAGATGCCATCAGCAGTATCGACTGTTTCGCAGGCTGTCCCAATATACATCATGCAAGCTGCTCCTCCAGGGAGATACGTGCCAAGCTGATATCCCCCGATATTACTGATGTTGTTGTTTGCATAGAGTGTTCCTCCAGCGTAATAGAGCTTGAGTTCCTTGTTTTTTGCATAATCCATAATGTAATGGATATTCGTTCCACTACAATCGCAGACATATGAATCAAAAATAAGTGTCTGGACCCCTCCGAACGGTTGTTCGATGATCGCTTCGGCCCCGAGTGGAACGGCTACTGCGATACCGAGAAGTATCCCGAGAAGTTTGCACTGTGTACGAAAGTCCTTCATGGAAATTAGTATATCATCAAATTCCGGAAAGAAGATTGACCAAGATGGGGACGCTCGAGCTCTTTCCATATTCGTTTTCGATAGAAAGGGTTGCTTCGACATACCACCCGCCGGCAATACCTGTTTTACTTGATTGGATGCGAGTGATTTTCTCTATTGCGAGCTGTTTTTTTTCGGCGGAAAGTTTAGATAGATTGTATCCGATAGATTTACTGATCTTAAACCGGGGTGCGAACGTTATGGAGGTTCCGCCGGCTGATGGGATGTTTACAAAAGATTTCGGAAGGTCTATGGAGATAATCACCGCATTGTTTTCGGTAAAATTGCGTCCAATGATCGTGATGGTTTCGCCGTTGCCGAATTTTGTTTTAGAAAGAGACTCAATTACTGGAGCGTTTGATGTGATGGGTTTGCTCGGTATCACTGGTGTTGTCGGTGTTTGCGAGGGTGTTGTTTGGGCGGGGGTGCTTGTTTTTGGCGTGGTTGCCCCCTGGGTTGTTGTGCTTATTGCGGTTGTAGGTGTAAGAAATTCTCCCGGGGTCCAGATGGGGGCCGGCGTGTTTGGGTCTATGGCAGAATTCGGGCGGCTGACTGTTTCAGGGTTTTGTACCTGGACAATCGAATCCGAAGGGGTATTCCTTGGGGTAGAGCCCACTTGTTTCTTCGCGAGTATGTTTCTGGCAACGAATATAAAAAGAGCGATAATCGCGATGGCTACGAGTATCTTCCAAGTTTTTGCGGCGCGTTCAGTTTCCACGATGGAAAGTATATCATTTGTCGGAAGATCGGAGGAGTCGGGCAAGTTCAAACCAGTGCCCTATTGGCAAGTCCTCAGCGCGAGCTTTGGGAGAAATATTGAGAGAGGTAAGAGCTTCGGCAATCGATGCTTTGTCGGAGACGGTTTCGAGATTGCGGACAAGCATTTTGCGCTTGTGTGCGAAGGCTGCGCGGACGATCGTGAAGAAATGTGCGATGGCCGCGCGACGCGCAGCCTCCCCTTCTTGAGTATCATCCCCTGGGAATTGGTTTGTCGAAATGTCGTTTACGGCAAGAATTGCCGAGTCTACTTTAGGGGCCGGACGGAATGCGCTTGCGGGAACTTTTTCAGTAATGCGCGGGTTCCCGAATGCTTTGACTGAGATCGATAGGATGCTCTCCTTTTGATCGCGGGCAACGATACGCACGGCAACTTCCTTTTGGATGAGCACGACCAAGCATGATGGCGGATTTTTTTCAGTGAGGAACTTTTCAAAAATAGCACCAGTGATGTAGTACGGGATATTGGCCACGAGTTTGTATTTTCCTGCAAAGAGATTGTGTGCGGCTGGGTCGAAATCAAGGACGTCTGCTTCGATAAGTATGAGCTGTCCATTCGCGAGTGCTTCGGAAAAAGTTTCTGAAAGGAGCGGGATCAGATCGCGGTCTTTTTCAACAGCGACAACACGAGCGCCTGTCTCAAGCAGTGCTGCTGTCAGCACCCCCTCTCCGGGTCCGATCTCGAGGACGGTATCAGTAGCTGAAACTGCCCCTGACGTAACGATCGCGCGAATAGCGGATTTGCTGCGTAGAAAATGCTGTCCGAGGGATTTTTTGGCACGGTGACTCATATGTGACTACTCTAGCATGAAACAGCTGCCGCGCAGAAAAAACGTATATGAAAAGGCAACCCCTATCTGGCCTGAGGGCCAGCGGGGCCGCTCGGCGCCGAGCGCCTGCGCGAGGCCTTCTTCATATACGTTTTTTCTGCGCGGCAGCTGCTACTCAAAGAATATTGAAGGCAATGACTGCGGCATGTCTGAGGAAAGCTGGATCAAGTCTTTCGGGATATCAAAAAGAAATTGTGACGGCATGGAAATATTGCGTGATCCGAAAATCATGCGGCTTTGTGCATGAGTCAGAAAGATTCGCTCTTTTGCGCGAGTAAGCGCGACATAGAAAAGGCGGCGCTCTTCTTCTGCGTCTTCTACTTTTGCCGCGCGGCTTGCTCGTTCGTGCGGGAACAGTCCTTCTTCAAGTCCGACGATGAACACGACGCGGAATTCGAGACCTTTCGATGCGTGTACGGTAAGCAGACGGACACCTTCAGGAGATTCTGCAAGAGCATCGGAGTCGGCACGGAGTGCTGCGTCTTCAAGGAATTTCATGACGCCGTCGCCGAGCGGTAGTGTGTCATAGATGGAAGCGAGGGTGGCGAGTTCTCCTACGTTTTCGATTCGCTCGATTCCCTGCTCGCCTTCGTCTTCGTACTCTTCGCGCAGTCCGGATTTGTCGAGTACTGTTCGAATGAGCGCCGATGGATATTCATGTTCAGCCGCATCTTGTATGACATCAAGAATTTTTTCGTATCCTGCGAGCGTTGCACGTGTTTTGGGTGAAAGCTGATCGGTCATCCCGGCAAAGATTTTCGCAACGGATGTGTCACCGATGCCTCGCTTTGGTTTGTTTACAGTGCGCTTTATATCGGCAAGACTGTCTCGGTTCATTGCAGCGCGGATGTAGGCGATGATGTCTTTGACCTCGGCGCGCTCGAAGAATTGTGTGCCGATCATTCGGTATGGAACGTCGGCGTACAGGAAGGCTTCTTCCAAGACACGCGATTGAAAGTTGGCGCGGAAAAGCACGGCGATTTCTTCGGGCTGGATTCCTGACGCTATAAGTTTCTCTGACTCACGTGCAACAAAAGCGGCCTCGTCGGTCTCACTGAATCCTTCGTAGCGTACTATTTTTTCACCGGTGCCGCGCGAGGTGAAAAGATTTTTTGGAATACGGACGGTATTTTTTTGAATGACGGCGTTGGCTGCTTCAAGTATCCGGGAAGTTGATCGATAGTTTTCTTCGAGAAATACGGTGTGTGCTCCCGGGAAATCTTTTTCAAAGTGCAGCATGTTTTTAATCTTTGCTCCACGCCAAGAATAAATGTTCTGATCGGTATCTCCAACGACGCAGATATTCTTTCTTTCACCGGCGAGCATTTTGACCATGCGATACTCCATTTCGTTGGTGTCTTGGTATTCGTCTACGTGTACGTATTTATAGCGCTCTTGGTACTTTGCACGGATGTCAGGTTCTGCGGTAAGTAGGCGCACTGACTTCACGATAAGGTCGTCGAAATCCACCCCTTTAGATTTTTGAAGTTTTGCTTCATAGCTGCGCCAAATTCGCACGGCATCGCTTTCCGCCTGGCTCGCTACTTTTTCAGCGAGTGTATCAGGAGTCTCTCCGGCCATCTTGTTCTCAGAAATAATATGCTTCACGCGCTTCGGGTCGAGCAGCTTTGGGTCGATGCCGAATTCTCGCATGCTCTCGCGAATGAGTGCTTTCCCATCGTCTTCATCAAAGATACTGAAATATTTTGTCAGGCCGAAATAGCCTGCATGTTCGCGGATGATCGAGCCACCGAGTCGGTGAAACGTAGTAATGGTCGGTATTCCTTCTATTCGGCGAGCGGTAATTGCGGCCAGTACACGTTCGCGCATCTCTCCTGCGGCTTTGTTGGTGAAGGTTACGGCGAGGATATTCTCAGGAGCGGTGCCACTGAGAATGATATGCACGATACGTTCAGTCAGTGTCTTTGTCTTGCCGGCTCCTGCCCCCGCAACGATAAGGAGAGGGCCTTCGGTGTGTAACACAGCTTCGCGCTGGGCGGGGTTGAGATGTGAAAGATCGTTTGTTTGGAGTGTCATATACAGGAGACACTATACAGCACGATATGCGTTATACAAAAACCGGCCCGCAATGCGGGCCGGTTTCACAGTGGTGTCGGAGTTCTTTATGGCTTCTCTCCTTCTGTCTTCTCCATCTTTTCGAATACTCGGCGAGCGAAGTGCTGGAGTGACTCCCCTCGTCCTGGTGTAACCGAGTATTTCGTCGATTGCTCCTTAAGTACTTTTTGGAATTCGCTCGTCTCGGGGCGTGCGATGCCTCGTGTATTAAAGAAGCGCCGCGCGTTCATTTTCTTGATAGCATTCCATTCTGGACGATGAGTACCAAGAAGTCCGTCTTTTGTTGGGAAGAATGTATTTCGTTCTTTTTCAAAGATGCTTCCCGGGATATTCTTTGTCTGGTCAGGTATGCCTCCGGAAAGATCTTCACGAGGGATACTTTTATCGTAATTCTCGAGGTCGATCGCTTCCATGTCTTTGTCGTGTCCGTAACTAACATACGGATCGTTCGGGGCGGTATCATTGATACCGATCGCCGCGTCTTCCATCTTATATTTTTGTTCGAGTGCTTTTTGTGCGGTATCGTTGGCCTCGGTTTGTGGTGGTATCGGGAGTCGCTGCTCGTTCATTTGTTGGCGGAGTTCAGCTTCTTTGCGAATTTCTCGTACGATAGGAAGCTCCTCGTTGCCGCGAATTTCTGGTTGTTTTGTTGGCGTAAAACTGCTTTCGCGAGGTGTCTGAGTGTTTCGCTGTTCAGGAATATTTTTTGAGAGAGACGTTTCTCGTGTGCTTGAACCGGTAGCTGTAACTTTTTCTGTACGGATTTTCGTGTCGAGTGCGCGGGTCATTTCTTTTTCGGCAAGATTTTTGGTTTGTCCAAGTGGCGCTGTACGTGCCGCGTCCATTCCTTGTGTCGTAGGAATGGACGCTCGGCTTGTCGTAAGGTTCTCAGTATGAATATTGCGTATCCATGCAGAAAAGAAACTACCCACAGTTCCAAACGCTGCTCCGAATGCCGCGCTCTTAAATGCTTGTTTTCGGATTTCTTGGCGTTGTGCCTCAGTGACTTTTTTGCCAAGCGCAGTAAACAATTCTCGTCCTCGAGCCTCGTCAGATTCAGTTACTTCAAAAGCCCCCATGAATACTTCGTCGGTTTTTTTCTCGTGGAGAAGTGTTTCGAGTACGACAGTACCGCGGTGGAGGGCTGTTATGAGAGCATGCTCTCGTGCAAAGCGTTCAGCTTCTGTTCCGAAATTAATCTCTCCCGTGGAAAGTTTTTCTTTTGTATATTGAAGTCGAGCTTTGAGTCGGCGGCTTACATCAAAAATTTTCTCCTCTTCAGTTGTGCCGACGAGAGATTCGAGTTGTTCGGTAAGGAGCACCAAACGCTTGGTTCCTCTTCCGGCTTCCATCATTTGTGAGAGCGTGTCTTTCTGCTCCCCGCTTCCTCCCTGCGCTCGTCTCTTGTCGATGCGGAATCCTTCCTCTGCGCGGTCCTTACCTCGGAGAGCGCCGAATCCAGCAGAGATCACCGCTGATCCGCCGATAAGTGCTGCTGTGATCGGAAGACTGATCGGTGCTGTTCCTGCAAGCGCTGTGCCAGCTACTGCGTAGCCGACCCCTGCCCGGAGTGCGGTACGAGCACCGACACGACCGATCATATATTTGAGATTATCTCCGGTAAATTTGTCTTTCCAGAATTTTACGATACCGCGATCGATTCTGTCGCCGCGTTCGCGAGTAGCTATTGCGCGAAGTGCATCTGCGGCGTTTGGATGCTGAGTAAGGAAACTCATGGCTTCAATATTGAGCCGTGCTTTTGCGAGAGTGAGACTTGCTTCGAGTTCATCTCCGCCGGAACGCGCTTTGAGTATGGCGAGTATATCTGGTGTTATTATTTCGAGTCGCTCGAGGGCTTCTTGGTACGCTCTCTGTTCTGGTTTGTTTGCATCGCTTTCGCTGAATTCATGCGGGAGGTTTTGCAGATGCTTCGCGCGCTTGTTGTATTCGCCTGCGAGGTATGTCCCGTATTCGCTCAGGCCTTCCATGCCGATGTAGTCAATATATACAGGGCGCTCCCCGCCTTTCTTTTTCGGCTCTCCAAGGTACGCATGCTGCTCTTTTTCTGCGAGGACTCGTGCGATACCGGCGTGTGCCTCGATAAATTCACTAAGCTTTTCTTTGCTTGTTGCGATCGTGTGCAGCGCGTCTTGCTGGTATTGTTCGGTCAGTGCGTTTTTGCGGAGTCCGTAGCGGAGCGCGTTGATACCACCGCCAAGTGCTCGAGCAGCAGTGTGCTTGAGCGCGCCGAGCACACCGTTTCCTTTTTGGACACGACCGAGTGCACCGGTATCGTTCATCTTTTCTACGAGTGTTGCTTTTGCGGTATCACTTACCTCTTTGTACAAGCGGTTGGCCATCGCTTCGACGATGAGCATTCGCGTTCCTTGGTCGAGCGTGTTAAATCCAGGAATGTTTTCTTCAACAGAAGTGGCTAGATTGCCGAGTGCTTCATGCTTGCGGGAAAATTGGGTTTTGAATGTTTCGTATGCTCCTGTCGGAAGTGTTTCCGCAGACGTTGCCTCTTTACCGGTGAGCATGTGTTCGATTTCTTCAGGGGTCTCGGAAGGTTTGGGTGTGGATTCGTTTGACTCGAAAGAGCCAGGCCACATCATTTCCTTCGCAGCAATCGCTTCGGTTGCGGGGCGCATGCGTTCAGTCATTGAGCCGGCTTTTGCTACAGTGATTTCCCGCTCAATGCGCTCTCGTTCCTTAGACGCAGCAAGGACGGCTTCCGTTGCTTGTTTGACGGCTGCCGCTTTTTCTGTGCGGAGTTTTTTGAGTTCTTCGATCGAAAGTGTTTTGAGTGCTTCCATTTCACAATCATTATCGCACAGATTTCTGAGTATGAAAATATGTATACAAAGAGCCGCTCCAGATGTTCTGAAGCGGCTTAGTGTTACCGATAGTTACCGGTGATATTTCTTCTTTAGGGCTCTTTGGATCACACTGTAGTATTTAGTGCGGTCAAAAAGACCTTTGTCATATGCGTTCATAAATTCTCGTGCCACACGTTCGGGTACGACAATCGCAAAGCGTATAAAAATATCTGTTGAGTCTTCATTGGAAAGACCCGACCAGCTTAAGAAGCTAGTTTTTCCCATATAAAAGACCAGGACAGTCAGGTCTTCTGTGGGGAGCAATCCTTCGGGGTAATCAGAAGGATTCAGACGATCGGGGAGATCGTATTGGTAGCCTATTTTTTTGTGAGCACGCTCTTCTTTTTCGAGCGCCCTCAGAAAGACCGGTAGATTGTAATTTTGGATAGAATACCATCCACCATCTTGCCGTTTGTAGGCAGCGGTAGCTGTTTTTATATCCGCGTTCAATACAAAAATTGCATTGTACCTATAGTACAACGCGGTATCATCATCTAGATGCATCTCTTGGAGGAGTGCATCATTTGGTTTCCATCCATATCGAAATAGGTTTTTGTCCCCTGCTTCAATCCGGAGTATGTGCGGTTTTTCTACCGCTTTGTGCCGGGGTGGCTCCCATGGTTCTTCTTTTCTCAGAGAAGCCATCGCAAAGTCCTGACTCCATCCCACGAGGAATCCTAAAAGACAGATTCCTATCAACAGTATTTTTTTCATAACGAACAGATTAGTTATTCGTACACTAGCATACACTTGCCAATGAGTCAAGTGTATTGTGTTATGGAATATACTCGAAATCCCGTTTTATTAGCTGTTTTTGCCGCGTGCTTTCTTTGGGCGCGAGGTACTTGCTATGCGGCGGCTCTCCCCTTTTGCTTGGCGCTTCTGTCGGCCGCCAACGCGGTCAAATTGAGGAGCAGACTCTTTTTCTTTTGTGTCGAATACTCGATCACTCTCGGCCTCACCTGCGGGAATTAATGGCGCTGCTTTTGTCCATGGACGGCTTTGTTGAACGTGTGTTCTTGCAAACGCATACTTACCTGCTTTATCGGGATCCATATACTCTATCTTCTTTACGACGAATGAGACTTTGTTTTTCGCGCGAATTCGGTCGAGTATTCCCTGTACGCTTTTTGCAGCTTGAGCACTCGCGATCGGGTCGGACACCGGTTCAATGCTGTATCCACGGAAATATCCTTCGCTGCTTGGTGTCTGTGAAGCAAAATATGAGGTGATCACTTTCTCTTCCGCTTTAGTGAGGCGCGATTGTTCTGAGAGGTTCTTTCCGCCGACAATAAGACGGGGGCGTTTGGTGCTGTTGTCGAGTTTGATGAAAAACTTTTCCTCACTTGATTGGTCATCTTCTCGAGTGGTCGGGAACTCAGCGCGCTTCTGCCCATCTGCGTCGATCACATATTCAGTCCCGGTATTGTCGCCTTCCCAGACCGTCATGAGATAGGGTCCGAAATTTTTAGGATTTTCTATTGTCTCGAGATAATATGCAAGAGCTTTCGGGTTCTCTTTGAGTTTCTCGTAGAGTCCGGTGTCGAGGTGATTTTCCCAGAGATCTTTTGAGAGTTTGAGATTGTTGTCTTTATCGATGAATACATATGGATCAATAACCTCAAATCCGTGAGGATCGACGCGGGCTGCCTTTGTGGGTATTTCGATAGGGTCAAGCACATAGGGCGAGCCAGTTTCCGGCGCTCCGAATGCGTACTCTCCGAGTCTTGTGGTGTCGGTCGCTTCTTCTGCACTCACTTCGAATTCCTTTCCAATTGTGTCTACTTTAGTGTCACCAGGAGTATAGTAAGGTGTTTTTTTGTCGATAAATGTAACCGAGCTTTCTTTTTCGACGGTCATATTTCCCTCAGTATTTTTGACCTGCGCAATCTTTTCGGCCAGCGCAAAACTTTCTGTCCCCCGTGGGGAAGATTGCGTGGTGGTATTGTGCGTATTCTTGAATGCTGTAGGAGCGCTTGGCGTTTGTAGAGTGTCGGTATAGCGCAGTTTTTCATGTTGCACACGCTCAGCATAAGCTTTGAGGAAATGACTGTCGGTGATCTTGCGGGCTGTTTCCTCCTCTGTCTGTTTTGGGTGAGCTGCCATCTTTTTCTCAGATGTGTTTGGGTGCCTATTTTCGTGAGAGTGCTGCATTGTGTTCTCACTTTGTGAAAAGAAAAGAGAACCGAGCGCTGCAACCGCTGCTGTTTTGACACCTCGTCTCAATACCTCGCGGATATCCTGCCATTTTTCAGTAATCCCTCCCCAAAACGGTTTTTTCTTTTTTTCGCGTTCTGTTTCGAGGGGCGTCCAGTCGCGAGATGAAATCTCTTCTTCTGTCGCATTAAATACGGCGAGTATCGAAGGATCCGCAAGATCGGCTCCGCTATATATTTCGAGTGCTTTTTGTTTTTGCGCTGCAAGAGAAATTTGCATACCCTCCATGACTGGACGCGCCATGTTTGGCATGCGTCTCATCATGTCTCCGAAACTTTCTAGCGTCTTGCGATAGGTTTCTCCAAGTCGGGTGATCTCCTTCTCGGCCATGATTTGTTCAGGGCTTTTCCTAGTGAGCGTTCGTTCGAGTTCGTTGTCCGCAAGGATTGCTTCCGGGTCTTGTTTTGGCGTTGTGTTTTCTGGTGATGCGAATTCGTTTCGGAGTGTCTGTATTCGTTCTTGGACAGCCTGTTCTGTCGCGGTGGTTTCAGCCCCCTTGCTTCGGCGTGCTACTTCACGGATTCCTTCAATAGGACTCGGTGCTTTCTTTTTTCTCTCAGGTGCTTGGGGTGTGAATTCATGCATACGTATATATAATTATCTCACGATTTATTATATCTGTACACCAGTACTTGGTGGGGGGCTAGTCTTCTTCGTCTTCTTTTTCCTCAGATTCGTTTCCTTGTTTTGTCGGGAGTTCTTCTCGGTTGAGATCCTTGAGGCTAAACGGGAGCGGCTTCTCTTCAGGCCCTGGAGGTACTGCCCCTGGGGGAAGAGTGGGTCGCTGGGCGGGTGTTGGCTGGGGTGTTTCGAGCGCGGTGTCTCCAATGAATGGCGGAAGTGGGGCGTGTATCGGTGAGTGAGGCGCTGTAGGGTGAATTTCGGTTTTGAAAAGATTCAGGCTTGTTGGTGATATTGGGGGTACGACAGTTCCCGGCTCACGCTTTTCGTGTAGTGGTTGCGTTATTGTGCTATCCCAAACGAACGGCGGGACAGATGGAGGCACTATTGTGTCGATCGAGCGTATCGCCGGTGCCTCTGGGGTGCTTCCAATGATTGGCATTTTTGAGATTGAATCCTCAGGGACCCTCTCTTCCCGCATCGATGGCATTGCTGGAATGTCGATTGGGCGAAGGGAGTCTTGGGTAGCGGGTGCTGTCGCGAGTGGGGTTGCTGGAGTGATTCGTACTGGGGCGATTTTGTTTGAAAAATGGAACGGAGGAACAACTGTTGAATGTTTTGGATGTGTTCCAGGGTTCTTGTGATGAGCAGTGTCTTTTCTTGGTGCTGGAGCTTCGTGAGTGATTTCAGGCTTGGTTGCTGATACCGGGGACGGTGTCGATTCAGTATTTCCAGCGAGAGCCATTGCTCCGCCTACAATAGCGCTCGTAATTGCTGCACTATCGAGCACCGCTAGATAGTCAGGGTAATCTTCACCTCTTCGTGCGAGTTCAGCATCGATGGCGGCAAGCTCAGCTTCCGCCTCTCTTTGAGCGGCTAGTGCTTCAGCGAGTCCGAGGGCGACTTTTTTATGCTCTATCGTAGGTGGTGTTTCAGGTTTAAACATGAGTTTATATATTATACAACAAATATATACAGATAGTCAATAGTGTGTCTTGGTGTAAAAACACGGTTGACTCTCCTTCCCTGCCGAGCTAGCATTTTAAGGCAGGTATATACATATATAGTATAGTACGCTTGCTTCCGAATGGCTATTGTTCAATAAGGCTTTGATTTTAAAGGCTTTTGAGGACCTCCCGCATGATCGTAACGGCACGAATCTGAGTTAAACCTTATACTGTAAGCGTTTTTTCAACACTCAGTCTTCGCGTCCACCCCTTTTGCTTTTATAGAACCCTCACATAAACGATATCCACCTTGCAAAATAAAGGTTTTGCAGGTGGAAGGACATATGACTCGAAGTAGTGCTGTATACCAGCTTGCGGTTATTGCTGTGGTTTCTGCTTTTTTTGGCATACCGCTCATAACTAATGCGGCGACTACTGACGTTTTAAATTCTCAAAAAATGTCCCTTGCTATGGGTTCAAATATTGGCCCCGGCGTGCTTTCTGGTGACGTAAAATCGGAGGCGCTTACTAGTGCTGTTGTTATTTCAAACGACGAGGCGCTCACTCCAAGCATGGGTCCTGTTGGGAACGCCAATGATGTTGAGGAGTTCCCAGATGTTTCGGGAGGTATTACGTTTTATACAGTACGGGCTGGCGACTCGGTTGGGTCTGTTGCAACTATGTTTGGACTGACTAAAGCAACAGTTCTTTCAGCTAACCCGAATATTAAGGGAGGCAAGCTTCAGCTTGGGGACACACTCGTTATCCTTCCGACCAGCGGAGTTTCTCATACGATTGCTAAAGGAGATACGGTTAAGTCCATTGCCAAGGCTTATAAAGTTGATCCGCAGGACGTCGTTTTCTATAACAACCTTTCGTCAGATACAATTTTGAATCCTGGTGATGTGCTCATGATTCCAGACGGAGCTCATGACAATGCCCCCGCTGCGACGGTCCCGGTAAAGACCACGAAGCCATCGGTGAAGCCTGGCATCAAAAATTCCGGAAGTACGAATGTTCCGATGACTAAGGATGGTTTGTATACGACAAACAAGAATGGTCCGAGCACTATGCCGATCACCGTACACCCTCTCAAGCTTGAAACAAAAGCTGATCTCGGTACAAAACTTTTACGTCCGATTGCCGTCAACGTTGGTCGTGTGTCTCAAGGATTACACGGAAAACCTCGAACTGCCGTTGATCTTGCGGCACCGCTCGGTACTCCCGTACGAGCTGTTGCTGATGGAACAGTCCTGCTTGCGATAACTGGTGGGTATAATGATGGTTTCGGAAATTACGTTATTTTGCTTTCTACGGTAGATGGATTCAAAGTGCAGTCTATCTATGCACATCTTTCAAAGGTATCAGTGGTAGCTGGACAGCAGGTGTCTCGCGGTGACGTTCTCGGTAGTGTTGGACGAACGGGCGATGCGACTGGGTATCACTTGCATGTCGATATTCGCGGAGCAAAAAATCCGTTTGCTGATCCTTCATATACGGGAGAATAATTTTTTATTGACCAATCGATCTGATCCGCGCTTGATGCGCGGATTTTTATTATGCGAGGGTGTCGAGTTCTGGTCGGTATCGGATTGCTTCGAGTACGTGACCCGGGGTGATATTGTCACTTTCGTCGAGGTCTGCAATCGTGCGTGCTAGTTTTTGCGTACGATGATATGCACGGACGGAGAGCCCGAGGCGAAGAGCACTTTCGTTTAGAATTTTTTCAGCCTCAGTGCTGAGTGCGGCGAGTCTTGGCAGTAGTTTTGCGGGGAGTTCCCCTGTAAGTTTTAACGGAAGATTGA
>CAIQBF010000076.1 GCA_903869975.1 uncultured bacterium
TGCCGCTTTTCTAAGCACTCGAACTTTCTTACGGTATCTCGTATGTCACAGTGACAGTCGAGGTGTACTTGTTCTGCCCTACCTCAAGGCGCTGTGCCTCAGGACCTGATACAACAGAAACGTCCATAGCCTTGGCGTACATTGGCATTGGGTAATTGCCGCCTGAGTTCTCTGAGAAGCGAACAACTCGAACAAGAGTAACACCAAGCTGCTTTGCGAGAACCTGCGCCTTCTCACCTGCATTCTTGATCGCAGCAGCACGAGCTTCTGCATTGACCGCGTCAGGAGAATCGACAGTAAAGTCAGGACCAGTGATGCCTGTTACTCCACGAGTACCCAAACCATCGACAATCATTCCAACCTTCTCAGTGTCACGAACTTTCACCGTAACAGTCTCGTTGACTGTATACCCAAGAAGTTTCGGTGTCGTGTCAGCAAGCGTACACTTTACGCCAGCTGCACATGGACCTGGATAGCTGTACTCAGGATTTGCTGAATAGTTTGTAGTCTGAATATCTTTCGCCTCAATACCTGAAGACTTAAGGAATGCGATAACATCAGTTGCTTTCTTACTGACAACAGTCTGCGCTTCGCGGATTGTTGCAGCCTTTTGCTCAATAGTGAAGCTCACATTTGCTACGTTAGGGATAGCAAAGGAATTGCCTGTACCAGTAACATCAATCGTAGTAATACTACTGATATCTGAATCAGAGCTATTGAAATGCTTGGTTTCGTTGACGAACTTCATGCCTACGTAAAAAACGGTGAGTATCGCAAGAAAAAGCAATGTCTTGCCCATGCGAGATGCGGTCTTCTTGTCAAAAAAATTTTCCATACTTAATAAATAGATTATTTGTGCTTAATATTAGTAACTTCTACATCAAATTCAAGAACAGCATTGGCTGGAATAAGTCCGCCCGCAGCACCACCTGCGCCATAGCCGAGCTCAGCCGGGATCACAAGATGTCGCTTTTCACCAACTTTCATTCCAAGCACTCCCTGCTCCCAACCCTGGATAACCATATTGGATCCGAGCATAAATGAGAACGGTTGTACGTGTTTGAATTTTGGATCGACGTTCGAATCAAAAACGGTGCCGTTTTCAAGCGAGCCAGTGTAGTTGACGGTAACTTCGTCCCCTGCCACAGCGCCGACCCCAGTACCGATCTTCACTGTAGTTATACGAAGGCCGTTCGATTGAGTGACGGTTCCTTCCGTCTGTGAATTATTTTGTGTGTCCATAGTATTTGAAATGTCTGATTCTTTGTGTCCAGAACGAGTGACTACAACGATAAGTACAATAATGGCGATACCAACAAGCGCACCAATAAGTGTTTTCATGAAAAAAAATATTTTTATTTGTAAACGCCCATACCGTATGATACCACACGGAAAAATATCCTGAAATTATGTGCGAGACCAGCGAGCAAAAACACCAGAAGGAAGTACACGAGTTCCATCTCCTTCGGGGATTGCGAGCTCTCCTGACTCGATAGTGCCGCCGAATTTCTCTGTGAGCGAGTGCATGTTGTTCTCAAGCGTAATCGGCGAATACCCTGCCGTATAGCCATTGAGAATAAGTGCGAGCGGGCGCTCTGAAAGTACTTGTTGAGCAAGAGAAAAAAGTTCGTAAAAATCACGCTCGATCTTCCAGATTGCTCCGCCTGCACCGTGACCGAACGCCGGCGGGTCCATGATGATAGCGTCATAGCGATTACCGCGCTTCACTTCACGACGAAGGAATTTCAAAGCATCATCTTCGATGTACCGAATTTTTGCGTCGCTCAATCCAGAAAGTTCGGCGTTTTTCTTCGCCCATTCGATCGCGACTTTTGAAGAATCGAGGTGTACAACAGAAGCTCCGGCCTGCGCTGCTGCAAGAGTAGCGCCGCCTGTGTAGGCAAAA
>CAIQBF010000077.1 GCA_903869975.1 uncultured bacterium
ATTCGCCAAATTGAACGTTGATCTTCTCGATCCCCGTCTTGAATGTGCGCTCGATCGTATCGCGCAGATCATGAATGAGAGTGCGGAGCGATACGAGACTTGCCTCAATGTCCACAAGTTCACGTGCAAGGAACGCATCGCGATCTTTTGTATCTTCAAATTCTTTGAGTACCTCAGCCCCGCTAGCGGCACCAGCATCTTCAAGCTTAATCTTGATGCGTTCGATTTTGCGATGCAGCGATTCGCGTTCCGCTGCTTTTTCGGGAGTATCATGAACCGCTTCTGTTCCAACAGCTGCGGTAGGCAATGTCAGGCCAATGAGTGCCTCAGCTTCACGTGTCTCATCAGTCAGTAGCGCTCTTCTATGTACAAGGCCTTCGCGGCGAAGAGCACACTCGCGCACCTGGCCTTCAAGCGTCGCACGACGTGCAACCCCAGCATACGAATTACGTTCAGCCTCTCGAGTCTCTCGCTCAAGAACCGAAAGCTTTTCCCGGCAAATTTGCACCTGGTTTACCGCGCTCGACATATAGATATCAATTTCTCTTAAGCGAGACTCCAAAACGGAGCGCTCTTTTTCAATGGCAATGCGCAGTGTAGGATCTTCAGGTTCAGCTTTTACGCCGTCGAGCGATTCGGTAAATTTTTGTACTTTTTCGCGCATTGCTGCAAGCGTGCTTCGAACCTCTCCAATTGAATCCGAAATAGAAGCAGTATCGATTATTGAAATGATATGCGAGCAGACGCCACGAACCCGATCAGCAGGAACACTAACCGCCCCAGGAGTATCTCGCACGACAGCGAGCGCATCGAGTTTCCCTTCGATACGTCCAATGGTACGCGACAATTCTTCTCGCTCCCGAACAAGCGTACTTTGCTGGTTTTCTGCATCGCGGAGCTCCGTCATGATCTCGGCACGAGCGGCGTCATGCGCATTATTTTCGGTGTTTACAACGATAGCTTCGATTCCAGCAAGTTCGTGCTTAATGCGCGATTCTTCCCCTTGAAGCGAATGCTCTGCGTAAGAAAGAGCAGCGGATTCAGCGGTATAGTATTCCAGGAAATTCGACGCAAACTCACGACGAAGTTCCTCTGCCATTTAATCTTCTCGACTTGCTTGCCGAGAAAACTAAGATGCGGTGCGAGTTCTCGACGGAGGGCAGCGACCTCTTTCATATTCGCTGCTGTCTTCTCAATCTTGCGCTCGCTCTCACGAATACGCATTTGATGTACCTTGAGACCAAGCGCATCTTCGATCATGCCACGACGATCCTTGCTTGAAGCACTAAGGAGGCGGTCTGCTTCACCCTGTGAAATGATATGGTGTCCAGATGCGCCGATATTAACCGAGCCGAGAAGTTCCGTAATATCTTTGAGACGCACCCCCGTGCCGTTGATATAGTAATCACTTCCCCCATCACTCGAAACTTCACGAGCAAGCGTAATTTCGTCGAAACCAAGATCAGCAGCTGCACCAGACGCACTAGAGAAAGCGAATTTTCGATCGGCGTTATCAAAAGAAATAGCAACACGAGCTTTTGACCCAGCCGCAAGTAATTTGGATCCTTTCCAAATAAGATCAGCCGCGCCCTTCCCGCGGAGCGACTTCATCGACTGCTCGCCAAGCACGTAGCGAATAGACTCGACAACATTCGACTTTCCTGAACCATTCGGTCCAACAATAGCCGTTATCGGAGTATCAAAAGAAAGCACCGTCTTTTTGGCGAATGATTTGAACCCTGAAATTTCTATCTTTTTGAGCATGAATGAGAATACGAATACTCTCCTATTCTATTAGTCGAGCCACTTTTTTGCAATGAGTGCCATGCGCGCTGCATCCTGTTCAGCTTCCTGTTTTGAATGCCCCCTGCCTTCAGCAATCTTTTCCGCTCCAAAAAATATACCAATTGTGAAATGTTTGTCGTGATCAGGACCTGACTCCTTTACGACTTTATACGCGGGAGTGACTCCTAAATGTTCCTGCGCCTTTTCTTGAACGAGAGACTTTGAATCGCGCCAGAGTTTCTTTTTAACGATCTCAGCTGCTCGCTTATGGAGAAAACGGTCAATGAATCGCTCAACTACGATGTATCCCTGGTCAAGATACATAGCTCCGATGAGAGCCTCTATAGCATTCGCGAGAATATACAGTCGAGCTTTGCCCGTATCTTTTGCTTCGCCACGCGACAGAAAAAGATACTCGTTCATGTTAATCTCGTTTGCAAAATCAGCCATTGTATTGGCATTTACGAGAGCGGCACGATAGCTTGTGAGTTCGCCTTCAGGAGAATCCGGGTACGTACGGTACAAGAAATCAGTGACTGCAAGTTCGAGCACGGCATCGCCAAGAAACTCGAGACGCTCATTGTGCTCAAGGCCAGTTCGAGGATTTTCGTTTAAGAAGGAGCGGTGAATGAACGCTTGCGCCAAAAGATCGCGATTCTTAAACGTGACACCTATCGAGGCCTCAAATGTGTTCCAGTCGCGAGAGATTTGTGAGAGTGACATAAAAAAGCACTATTAGTCTAGTTAATTATCAGATTTTTTTTCTTCAGGACCTGTCGCGGTAAGTTTCGTAATAGCGGTGGCCATATAGCCAGTAACATCGTCGTACATCTTAAGATTCGCCACTTCGGCTACCGTAAACCAACGTACATCATCGAGTCCGCCCGAGTCGTTCTCGAGAGTGACTGGAACATACGGAGACTCCGCAAGGAAAAAAGTTACTCGCTTCTTACATTTGCCTTTTTCCGGGTGTGAGGCGATATATTCGCTCTCACCGATCTTTTCTTTGATCGTAATATCGAGCGTACATTCTTCTTTGATCTCGCGGACAGCCGCCTCCTCAGGAGATTCGCCTGCCTCTACGCCGCCTTTTGAAAGCGTCCAGTACCCGAAAATATCATGCACGAGAGCAAAATAAAGTTCCGTTCCATTCCAAGCGTAAATGAGCGCGCCAGCTTTCTGTTCGACAGGAAGCGAAGCAAGATCGACATCGTCCATCTTTTTTTGACGCTTACTGGTCTGATCTTTGCCGGGTTCGCCGATTTCTTTGTAGACAGCTCCAAGCACGCCGTTGATAAAGCGTGATGAACTATCGCCGCCAAAGGTCTTGGCAAGCTCAATAGCTTCATTGATAGCGACTTTTGGAGGAACTTCGTTGTGATCGCCAAAAAGAAGCTCTCCGAGACCCATACGAAGTATGTTGCGGTCAACGGCGTTGATTTTTTCTATAGGCCACTCGGGGGCAGCTTTGGTGATGATAGCGTCGATGATCTCACGCTTGTCGATAACATACCCGAGCACTTTCTGCATAAATTGCAGATCTTCGTTGCCGGGAGCGAATTCGCCTTCGTTACGCTCAAGCATGTCAACAACCCCCTCCTGGGGGTGGCCTTTAAAATCCCATTCAAAGAGAGTCTGCAGGACGATCGAACGTGAAAGGTGCCTATTTGCCATGTAATATATGAACCCTGATTTAAAGAAAAATACGAAACGTAGAAAAGACAATAATAGAAGGAACAGGGACCTTCTAAACCTCTCTTCTCTGCACTACGTAAACCGTACGGCTATTATGCCTTGGACGCTTTGCGCTTAGCCTGCTTTTTTTCAACGCTCTTCACTGCATCGAGGACCTTACGGCCGCGGTAGTAACCACAAGCGACGCACACAGTGTGCGGCGGACGGAGGGTACCACAGTGAGAACACTTTGAAAATGCCGCACTCTTGAGAGCGTGGTGGCTGCGGCGATTACCCGTGTGGGCTCGCGTGTGACGCATTCGAATAACCATACAAGGGACAGCATATCAGAAAATATTAAAAATGCAAGAGTTCCGAAACTGAAAGAATCGAAGAGCTCGGCCACCGCCTCTCTACTTCTTATTTTGACTGCTTACTTGCGTGAAATTTTTTCAAAAAGCTTTGCCTGTGGAGTATGCAGGTGCCATGTTTTTTGAGAGCTGCATAATGCGCGCGGGTGCCGTAGCCTACGTGTTTTTCAAAACCGTACTCGGGGAATTTTTTGGACTTTGCGAGCATATGACGGTCGCGGGTAACTTTTGCGACGATTGATGCGAGGGAGATTACTTTTTCTTTTTCATCACCTTTAATTATCGTCTTTTGTTTTTTGAATTCTACGGGTGCCTTGAGGCCACCATCGAGGAGAATGGTGAAATCTGCTTGTGTGGAGATGCTTCGTGCGGAGTCGGCGACAGTATACAGAGCGCGTGTAAGCGCGCGGCGGATGGCAGGAGCAATACCGATCATGTCTATTGTCTTGGCCGAAATCATAACGACAGAGAAAACACACTTCCCTTCTTTCTGCCACACCGTGATCGCTCGGTACCATATCTCGCGCTGTTCTCGCGTGAGTTTCTTTGAATCACACAGCGGCACGCCGAGTGCGCGTGCCGCCGTTAAAATCTTCCGATCGGCAATCCAAAAAGCCCCAACAGCCACAGGCCCCGCAAGCGGCCCGCGACCAACCTCATCTATACCAATCGAAACTTTCATATCCCTAGTATAACAAAACCACCCTATTGCTAGAGTGGTTCATTTCAGACAAGACATCTATTACGATCGTATTTTGTCCGGGTCGATAACTTTTGGTTTTTTGATGATTGCTACGACTTCTTTGGTAACAAGGGCGCTCACAAGCGCAGCGGCAAATGCCAAGAAAATTGTTTTTTTCATTTTTGCTGTTTTGTTTTGATTTGATCGTACTTTAATACAAAAAAGATCATTTGTCAAAAAATACCCCCGACTGATATACTAACCGCACTCATGAGTTCTAAATTCGTCCATCTCCATACCCACTCACACTATTCCCTGCTCGACGGTCTCACCAAGCTCGAAGACATGGTGGACATCGCAAAAAAGAATGGGCAAACAGCGATCGCGCTCACCGACCATGGAAACATGTACGGAGCAATCGAATTCTATAAGATCGCGAGAAAAGCCGGAATTAAGCCCATCATCGGCGTCGAAGCCTATCTGACCGCCGGCTCACGCAAAGAAAAATCTGCCGAGACCGGACAGAAGCGCTACTACCACCTCATCCTTCTCGCAAAAAACCATAAGGGATATAAGAACCTGATCCGACTCGTTACCATCGCCAACCTCGAAGGCTATTACTACAAGCCACGCATGGACAAGGAAATTCTGCGCGAATTCCACGAAGGAATCATCGCTCTCTCTGCCTGTCTCGGAGGCGAGCTTTCACAAGCAGTGCTCGCCAACGATATGGACAAAGCCGACGTACTCGTGCGCGAATACCAGGACATTTTCGGCAAGGAGAACTACTTCATCGAAGTCCAGTCGCACCCACATGTCGAGAACGACAAGATTGTCCGTGAACGGCTCATTGAACTCGCCAAGAAACATGGTGTTACAGTGGTCGCAACGCAAGACTCGCACTATCCATGCCGTGAAGACCACATGGCGCATAATACGCTCCTCGCTATCAATACGCAGGGCGACGGACAGACAGGGAAATTCGAATTCCCCGACGACGACTTCTCGCTTATCGACGAAAAAACCGCACTCGAATATTTCTCAGATATTCCTGAGGCAGTAGGAAATACAAGTATTGTCGCGGATATGTGCGAAGACTACGAAATCGAACTTGGTGTCGCGTACTTCCCAGACTTCCCTCTCCCTGAAGGTGTAACCGCCGACGCAAAACTCCGAGAACTTTCCTATGAGGGATTCCCATTCCGCGATCTCGAACAAACAAAACCGTATCTCGATCGTCTCGAATATGAGCTCGACGTGATCAAGAAAAAAGGCTACGCCGGGTACTTCCTTGTGGTAGGAGACCTTTTGAAATTTGCGCGTGAGAACGGTATCCTTACCAATATTCGAGGATCGGTTGCGGGATCGCTCACGACCTATCTCATTGGTATTACAAACGTCGATCCACTCACGTACAAACTCCCTTTCGAGCGCTTCCTCAACCCCGAGCGTCCCTCGCTTCCCGATATCGATATGGACTATGCCGATAACCGTCGCGGTGAAATGATCGAATACGCAAAGCGCCGCTATGGCGCAGATCGCGTAGCGCAGATCGGTACATTCGGTACGATGATGGCAAAAGGTTCAGTACGCGATGTCGCGCGAAGTCTCGGCTATCCGTACGCCGTCGGCGACAAAATTTCAAGCCTCATCCCAATGGGCTCACAAGGTTTCCCTATGACCATCAAGCATGCGATGGAACTTATTCCCGAACTTGCAAACGAATACAAAAAAGATTCCGACACAAAGCGCATCATCGATCTTGCACTCAAACTTGAAGGCTGTGTCCGCCACGTATCAGTGCATGCGGCTGGTGTCGTGATCGCGCCAAAACCGCTCTATGAATTTTCACCGGTACAATTCGACCCGAAAGGCGGATCAATCATCACACAATATGACATGCACTACATCGAAGATGTGGGTCTGCCAAAATTCGACTTCCTCGGTATTCGCAACCTCGCAATCCTAGCCGACGCCGTACGTCTCGTAAAAGAATTACGTGGCGTGGACGTAAACTTAGACAAAGTACCTCTTGAAGATCCACGCACCTTTGAAATTCTCGCGAAAGGAGAAACTATGGGGCTATTCCAACTCAACGGTTCTGGAATGACGGCGTACCTCAAACAGCTCAAGCCAACAACGATCCATGATATCAATGCCATGGTCGCCCTCTATCGTCCAGGACCGATGGAAATGATTCCCGAGTATATTGCACGTAAAGAAAATCCATCACTCGTGCGATATCTCGATCCGCGCATGCGCGACATCCTCGATCAGTCATACGGAGTGATCACCTACCAGGACGACGTCATGATGATCGCCATCAAGCTCGCTGGATATTCATGGCTCGAAGCCGACAAGCTTCGTAAAGCCATGGGAAAGAAAATCCCTGCGGAAATGGAAGCACAAAAAAAACACTTGCTTGATGGATTCGTCGAACATGGACTATCTGAAGCAAAGGCTCAGCAGCTCTGGGGGCTCATCGAACCTTTTGCTGCGTATGGATTCAACAAGGCGCACGCTGCCTCATATGGTCGCGTGGCCTACCAAACGGCATACATGAAGGCAAACTTCCCCGTCGAATACCTCTGTGCAATTCTGACGGCCGAATCAGGCGACACGGAAAAAGTCGCTGAAATTATCAACGAGGCCGTCAAAATGGGCATCACGGTATTGCCTCCGGAAATTAATTCGAGCTTTGCAGACTTCACGGTCGTAAACAATTCCAATACCCCAGGCGAAGGTATTATCCGCTTCGGCCTCTATACGATCAAAAACTTCGGCGCAGATATCGCGAACGCCATCATCGAAGAGAAGAAATTCCGCGGTCCGTTCAAAAACATTACGGAGTTCCTCGACCGCATCACCCACAAGAACCTCAACAAGAAATCCATGGAAGCTCTCGTAAAGAGTGGTGCATTCGACAATTTCGGCGAACGCGGACAGCTCCTCGCAAATATGGAGATCATGCTCGAGTACAACAAGCAACGACAAAACATCGGATCACAGGTATCGCTCTTCGGAGATATGCCAAGCGAATCACTTGAACTCGGACTCCAGCCAGCAGCAGAAGCGACCCAGATCGAAAAGCTCAAATGGGAAAAAGAGCTCCTCGGCCTCTATGTCAGCGGACATCCGCTTGACCGCGTCCGAGACCGAATCGAAAAGAGCGGCATGACCATCAAAAAAATCCGCGAAGAAACAAAAGCCGGCTTCCCTGTCACGTTCGCCTGTATTGTCGAAGAAGTAAAAATTATCTTCACCAAGAAGAACGAGCAGATGGCGTTTATCAAAGTCGGCGACCTTACGAGCTCTATCGAAGGAGTGCTTTTCACCAAGCCATTTGCCGAACTCCAAGGCATCCTCACGGTCGATGCTGTCGTCGCAGTACAAGCTCGAGTCAGCGAACGCAACGGAGAAAAAAGCATTCTTATCGAAAAAGCTAAGGCTGTATAAAATAAAAACAAGCTTTATATAAAGCTTGTTTTAAATGCATAGACTATCGCTTAGACAGAGAGCGCGTCTTTTTCGTTTTGGTCTAAAAGGAAGGTTAGACTTTCGAGCTGGCGCTCACTCACCCACTGAAAGTAGGCATTATATATATCCATTCTTTCAACTTTTGAGATTTTTGGAAGCATCCCCAAAAACTCAAATATTTTAAAATGAATTTCCCCAATTGGGGCTTGAGAATTTCTTCCCAAATCCACAATCAGAGATATGAGCTCTCTCCGGTCAGGAAACAGATACTCTTCCGTAAATCTTTTAAAGAGGGAGTATTGTTCATTATGCGGAGCACGACAAACAGCCTCTATTGCCATAGCCCGACGATCTCGCACTTTTTTTTGCGGGTCGGAAACGGTGCGTGGACGATACACCATTCCAATGAACACGAAACTCAGGTTCCTAAAGAAAGAAATTGCTACCATAAAATTAATTTTGACTAACTATACCCCTCTTTTTTAAAATGGCAACTCACCGAAAAAGCCTTTTGCGAAACGTCGCGCTATGCTAGGATTCGAGTATGAACCAAGAACACCTCGCCCATGCCCGCCATACGCTTGCCCACCTTTTGGCGGCGGCCGCAAAAGACCAGTATCCAAACGCCAAACTGACGCTCGGACCGGCCATAGACAATGGCTTCTACTACGATATCGATTTCGGCGAGGATAAAATCACCGACGAGAATCTCAAAGACCTCCAGAAATTCATGCGGAAGAACCTTTCCAAATGGGTCGAATTCACGCACCGCGAGGTGTCGGCGGACGAGGCTCGCACGGTGTTCGCAGGCAATGAATACAAGCTCGAACTTATCGAAGAAATCGTGGGTCGTGGCGAGACAATCACACTCTACGCATGCGGGGGGTTTGAAGATCTCTGCCGCGGCGGACATGCGGAAAATCCAGCGAAAGAAATCCCGTCTGACTCATTCAAGCTCGATCGCGTAGCCGGCGCATACTGGCGTGGTGACGAGAAGAACAAAATGCTCACGCGTATTTACGGACTCGCATTCGCGACAGCAGAAGAACTCGACGCATACATCACACAGATAGAGGAAGCCAAAAAACGCGACCACCGCAAGCTCGGAAAAGAGCTCGGCCTCTTCGTGTTTTCCGAACTCGTCGGCCCAGGACTCCCCCTCTGGACCCCACGAGGCACCCTCATCCGCGAGGCGCTCAACGACTACGTCTGGAGCCTCCGCAAAGAGCGCGGGTATGAAAAAGTCACCATCCCCCACATCACAAAAAAAGAGCTCTACGAAACGAGCGGCCACTGGGCAAAATATGCGGACGACCTTTTCAAAATCCATACGCGCGAAGATCACCTCTTTGCGATGAAGCCAATGAACTGCCCGCACCACACGCAGATCTTCGATTCAGAACCTCGAAGCTACCGCGACATGCCCCAGCGTTACGCTGAAACCACTATGGTCTACCGTGACGAGCAGTCAGGCGAACTTTCTGGACTCTCACGAGTACTTTCCATCACACAAGATGACGCCCACGTATTCTGTCGCGAAGTTCAGATTGAAACCGAGGCTATGGCCATCTGGGATATCATCGAGAAGTTCTATCGTACATTCGGATTTGATCTTCAAGTTCGCTTCAGCCGCCATGACCCAGCTACACCTGAGAAGTATCTCGGTAGCCCAGAGTCTTGGGCGAAAGCAGAAGGAGCTCTCCAAAAACTCATGGAGCAGAAAGGTGTTACGTGGATCGACGGTATCGGAGAAGCTGCATTCTACGGACCAAAAATAGACTTCATCTCTCGTGACTCAATCGGCCGAGTCCTCCAAGTTGCGACGATTCAGCTCGACTTCAACCAGCCCAAAAACTTCAAACTCTTCTGCACAAACGAAAAAGGAGAGAAGGAGCAAGTCGTCATGATCCATGCCGCAATCATGGGATCTATCGAACGCTTCATGAGTACGCTCATAGAACACCTCGCCGGGAACTTCCCTGTCTGGCTCTCGCCGACACAGGTCACGATCGTGCCGATCACCGATGTGCACGAGGAATACGCAGCCAAGGTCTACACCCTTTTGAAAGCAAAAGACATCCGCGTCCATCTCGATATCGGCAAAGACTCAATGGGTAAACGCATCCGCAATGCGAAGAATATGAAAGTGCCATACGTTGTCGTAATTGGAGACAAGGAGCGAGATTCGTCAGTGCTTACAGTTGAAACTCGTGGTGAAAAAATAGAAAATATCTCACCGGAAGATTTCGCTGCTCGTATTGAAAAGGAGGTTGTCGAAAAAACGTTAAACTAGCAAACTACCATAAAATACCGGACGAAATTTTCCACGCAGCGAAGACTGGGAAGAAAATTTCGTCCGGTATTTTATTGTAGTTTGCTCAGCAAATCTTTGATCGCAAGTCCTCGATGCGAAAACTCGTTTTTCTCTTCCGGAGAGTACTCTTGCATGCGCTTCGGCATTCCGTCCGCCTGCACGCACACATCGAAATGCATAATACCCTCTTCCCCTGGCAATGCCGGCACAATACACCCTGAGATGCTGCCTTCCGCTAGAATCGTCTCAGTACGCCCCATGGCGATACCAAGCCTACACACAGCACGCATACGCTCACCCGAAAAACGCTGCCCGAGTTCATACGGATGCACATGCTCAAGAAAATCCTTCATATACGGCCCCGGGAAACCATTCCACATGTCGAAGGATACCGAGACATCATCTACAAGTACTGGCATCTGGAACGCCTCATATGCAGCCGCAAGCTTATGCGCGAGGATCTCCTCAGCGGTACCTTGTATTTCGTGATACCCTTTGATCTCTTTTTGTTCGCAATCAAAATGCCCTCCGAGCGCGAGCGATAGCTCGCGGAATTTCATTGCATTGCCCGTGACGATAGCAAGTTTGGATTTCATATTTAGATTACAGCACACCTCAGCTCACTTTCCCTTTTATTTATACAAGACTTCAGCAAAATACTGGCCGCCTTGTTCTCGAAGCACTACTTTTACATTATACAGAATCGTATTACTCTCGCCTTCGGAAATTTGCACTGTTTTACTGTGAGTGCGAGTATTCTCCGCACCCAAATCAGTGGTTTCATTTTTTGAATCTGTAACGACAGTGATCGCAGAGCTCTCAAAGCCAGCAGCTCCAGAGACCGCATTGATGATAGCTTCCTCGGGAGAACCACCTGATCCGGAGTATGAGCGAGCCTCTTCTTTTGACTCGTTACTTGCGGGTAGCATTGATGGCTTGATCGCAGAATAAAAATTCGCAAATTCATTGGTTGTCACAATCCCGTTTTCATACCCGTTCTCCATGACCATGACTGCGTACTTTTGAGTTTCTACATCGCCTAAATCAAGAGTATCTCCGATAACAGGCCGAGCAAGGCCGTCAGCCGAGACGGTACTGTTCCCTCGGTATTCTTTGCCGTAGAATCCAGTGCTATTTTCTACCATAAAATACCCCGCACGAAGATTGTTTGTTTTATATTCAGAAAAAAGAGTATCTGTCACGGATTTACCGCTCGTTTCTCCGCTGAGAATTTTATGCATCTCGTTTTGCAAGCGCGGCAAATCCGCTTGCGCTTGGGCAATTTCAAAAGCACCGAGCGAGAGTGTCAGAACCGCGGCGACTTTTGCACCATGAAACCGTTCCTGCAAAAAATCTTTTGCTTTCGTAAAAATTCCACGAGCTTGCGCCAGCGATGGATGTTCTTTTTCTGCTATTTTCTCCGGGGCTTTGAATCCTTCCATTATAGAGTTAGATATCAATATCTGCTGTCTTCGCGTACGTCTGAATGAAGCTCTTGCGCGGGGCAACGTCGCTTCCCATGAGCATATCGAATACACGGTCGGCTTCGGCAGCGTCATCAATTGCTACCTGAAGAAGAATACGGCGAGCAGGATCCATTGTAGTTTCCCAGAGCTCTTCGGCATTCATCTCTCCAAGACCTTTGTATCGCTGGATGTGGATCTTGACTGTACGGCCTTTCGCGTCCTTCGTAGCCACGACTTCAGTTTCCTCACCATTCGCATCTTCCTCTTCTCCTCCACCGGTCTCTTCAGCCTGACGGATCATTTCATCAAGGTCTTGAGTCTGCTTGCCGGTAATAGTTTCCTTTTCTTCGTCAGTATATGCGTAAAAAACTTCCTTGCCTTTCTTGATCTTGTAGAGCGGCGGCTGTGCGATATAGATGAATCCTCCATCAATGAGCGGACGGAAATAGCGGTAGAAAAGCGTAAGAATGAGCGTGCGGATGTGGGCACCGTCCACGTCGGCATCTGTTGCGATC
>CAIQBF010000078.1 GCA_903869975.1 uncultured bacterium
CAACGAAAATACTTGAGTACGGTATTTGTTTCTTTTTGATCGGTATTTGCATATAGTTAGAGAGCTATATCGCACACGCCTGCTACGCATGCAAGTTCATTTTTAACTTCTGTCTCATCGACCGTTTCGTAGGTAACAATTTTTGAGAAGTCGAGATTTTCAGTGTGCTTCTTGAGTTCTTCGTATCGCTCTTTGGTGATAGCTTCGTACGGAGCAAGCTGGTATACGTGATTTGATCGAGGAAGAAATGATAGACCGCCCACCAAATCCCAGTTTTCGTAAATCCAGTTTGCCACCGAGATCCATTCCGCATCTCCAATGGAGATTGTGACGGACGGATTATGTTCGGTGTAATACTTCTTTACGATCTTCCAATGTTCGAGCTGGTCGAGCGCGGAAACATCGTCCTTGCAGATGGCACCTTCGGGAGCTTTAACGGGAAACTCAAGCACAAACGTAGTGGCATTTTCGAGTGTTTGGCCAACTTCTGGGAAGTACGGTACACCTTGATCCTTAAGCATTTTGAAAAGAGCATCGGTGGCAGAGATACGAATGCGGCGAATGTAATACGGTGCGTGGCGCGGATGCATGCCACTAGCGCAATCGACGGTCTGCGAAACGGTCCCCGAAGGTTTTACACACGTGATGCAGGTAGACGCGCTGACAGAAAGACGTTTTGCAAACTTCTTATTCGTCTCAATCGCAACAGCTCTCATCTTCTCGAGCATCTTCGGATCGCGGACAAGGGGGCAATCCCACTGACCAGTAATGGAAACGCCGAGGAGACGTTCGGCTTCGCAGTTTTTCTTCCACTCACGAGAAAGATATGGAAAGTATGTAAGTGCTGACTGGTAAGTGCCGAGCATAGCAGCAACGCGCACTTTTTTAAGCAGCGTCTCTTCCGTGTCTTCCGCACGGGCAACGACTTCCGATAGATTACAGAATTGTTTTGATTGGAGAATAATCTCACCGCATGGATTAGTACCGAAAGATGGATACATGCCGTCAGGCCACTGTTTAAGACGTCGCTCTGGAAGTGTTTGTGCGAGTCCGCCTCGATTGAAAATGCCTCGCTCACCCGAGCCGGACTTTACAAGCGCCGTCCATTCATCGAGGAATGTCTGTGTGTCGGGCTTTGAAAGATACACCGCAGAATTGTTAGCGAGCATTCTCTGTCCTTCCGTAAAATAGAACTGGCCTTTCTTGGCATCACGGAGCGCTTCGTCGTCGAGATCAGAAAGTGAGATCATGGCACTTCTACGCACGCCGCCGGCAACGACACATTCACCGATCTTGCAGATAATGTCGTGAGCGTCGATGTTTGAAAGGCGTCTACCTTCACGGCGTAAGATGCGCTCACGAGTAAAT
Source organism: uncultured bacterium (assembly GCA_903869975.1). GTDB lineage: Bacteria > Patescibacteriota > Minisyncoccia > Phycocordibacterales > UBA9973 > CAITQP01. The sequence goes on from CAIQBF010000078.1 coordinate 1,369, forward strand.
GCCAACAGAGAGCGAAGCGGATCGGGACCGGAACTCTTACCTCCCATCGTCTTAAGTCTCGAACCTGCGGGACGGATTTCGGAGAAATCAAAATCTATATCGGAACCTTCATACCAAGTCTTCATACCAAGAACGAATGCATCTGCCCAACCTTCACGGCTGTCGGCAATAACGTGAGTCGGTGATTTCTTTCCAGTCTGTTTTTGTATCTGTGGCAAGGCCTGAACATTCTCGCTTTCGACAGAAAACCCCACGCCCGTGCCGCACATAGAGATATACATAATCTCGGCAAAATCTTGGAAAGAGCGCGGTGCGATGAACGAGCAGTTGTAAGCGCAGACGTTCTGCTTGCGAGCAGCCTTTCCAGCGAACTGAAGGAGTCGCATAGAGGGCATCGCTTCTTGCTTGAGGATTGCTTCGCGCATTTCCTCATATTCTTTTTGTGTAAATCCTGAACCGAGATTTTCCTTCATGAAGTTAACATAGCGGTCTACAGTTTCGATCCATGTCTCGCGGCGTCCTTCCTCGGCGATCCACTTGGCATAGGTGCGGTAGTAGACGAACTCGGCAAGCGGATTACGAAAATACTGTTTACTCTCAGCAACAAGTTTCTTTACCTTGTTCGAAACCATGCCGTGCTCCTTTCGTGAGCGCTCCCGCTCCTTACGGTACAAAATGTACGCCTTTGCTGTCTGACTGAATCGTGCGGCGATGAGCTCGTTCTCGACAACGTCTTGGATAGTTTCTACGTGAGGAACCGAATACTTTTCCTTACGCTCTTTTTTGAGAGCAAAGAGAGATTTCATGACTGCTGCACTAACACGACCTGCTTCAGCTTCTCCTCCTTCGCCTGTAACGGAAAGTGCTCGGAAAACAGCTTGCGTAATATGAGAGGCATCAAAAGGAACGATCGAGCCGTCGCGCTTTTGGATATTGGTGATTTTTTCTTCTTGTACTTTTTTCATACGTGTTTTGGTTTAAGGTTAATAAGTAAGCGCGGATACTCGAATTTTTTGTTTTGAATGACGAAGGTATAGAGAGCGGGAGAGAGGACGAGAGCAAAGGATACGTTTCCGAGAAGATGCATTGCTGTAAACGGTATCTGTCCAAGAACGGCGGCAATGAACGGCTGCCCGAAAAAGATCGGTCCGATAGTAAAACCGGTAACCGCATCGAAAAATATGGTGGAGATGACCGCAAACTTTGCATAGTTCCAGGCGGTGTTTTTCTTATTCTTGAAATAATACGCCGCGCCAAGTCCCACCAAGCCATAGACAATCGCAGTGATGAATGTCCATATCCCTACTTTGCCTACAATGAGATCAAAAAGGACCATACTCCCGAAAGCAAAGGAAAATCCTGCCGCTTTGCCATACGCACGTGCAAACGGCATAGCAGTCGCCATAATCGGCTCGATATTCGGAGGACGAAATGGAATAAGACGAATAAGCAAGCACACAATGAACCCGAGAACGAACTTGAACCAATTTTTTACATATGTATTCATATACCATTTCCTCCCCCTTGCGTCGGACATGCGCCTGGGAGTATACTAATTTCATAGTTGCGAAACTTTGCAACTAGTTGGATTGTCAGTATACTCCCGCGCTGATTCAGAGAGCAAATGGGGAAAACTTTTCATTAGTGATAAAATAAAATTATGCTTACATACATGCTTCTTGAGCTCCTTGCGGCACTCGTCGGTTTCTGTGCTGTTATTTTTATTCTTGTTCAACTGCAAAAGAGAACTCACTTCTTCCGTTTTTTTAAGCAAAAAGCCGTGCTTATTCCCACGATCCTTTTTGTGATCGCTTTTTTTGTTGGACTCCTCGCAAATCGCACCTATCCCCCAACATTTGCGATGCCAGCATTCATGCATTCGCATGCCCCTGGCGGTGTCCCGGCGTCAATCCCTTTCAATAAAATCCTCGATTTCTTTTTGTATGAAAATAAGTTTGAGCGTGTATCCGATATTAGCGCTGATCCTACGGCAGTCCCCGCCGAACCACAGAAGCCGGATGCCGATGGCATCGTTCGTATTCACCTTGATGTAAAAGAGGTTATCGCAGAAATTTCTTCAGGAATTTACTATAACTACTGGACATATAACGGCCAAACTCCAGGACCGATGCTCCGCATCCGTGAAGGTGATACTGTAGAACTCACCCTTACAAATGACCCGACTAGCTTACATCATCACAATATCGATCTTCATGCCGTCACGGGACAGGGCGGAGGAGCCTCCCTTACAGAAGTGTTGCCTGGCGAGACAAAAACATTCCGGTGGAAAGCACTCAACCCAGGGCTTTATATCTATCACTGTGCCATGCCAAACGTATCTACGCACAATTCACATGGCCAGTACGGACTCATTCTTGTAGAACCAAAAGGAGGATTATCGAAGGTTGATAAAGAGTTTTATATCGTCCAAGG
>CAIQBF010000079.1 GCA_903869975.1 uncultured bacterium
CAGTACGGCCGATGCGGTGCACGTAGGTGTCGTAGTCGTTCGGGATGTCGTAGTTGATCACGTGCGTGACATTTGGGATGTCGAGTCCGCGAGCAGCGACGTCTGTCGCGATGAGAATTTTCGTCTCATTCTTCTTGAAGCTTTCGAGCATACGCATGCGTTCGCGGTTGCGCTTGTCGCCGTGAATGCCGGCAACTTTAAATCCACGTGCGCGGAGTTCGGTCTCAAGCTGGTCCACTGAACGCTTGGTCTCGCGGAAGATGAGAACCTTGTCTGAACCTTCCTTGATAAGAATATCGTGGAGCATATCGAGCTTGTTGTCGCGAGTTGCGCGAACAACGTCCTGATCCACATTCTTCGATGTGTTGCCAGTGACAACGGATACGAAGAGCGGGTCCTTAAGATACATCTCCGTCATCTTCTTGATCTCAGGCGAAAGCGTTGCCGAGAAGAAGAGCGTCTGACGAGGTGTCGCGCACTTTCCAAGGATGAAGGTCATATCGTCGCGGAATCCCATGTCGAGCATGCGGTCAGCTTCGTCGAGCACAACAGTCTTGAATGTTGAAAGATCGAGTGCCTTCTGTTTTACGAGGTCGGTGATACGTCCCGGAGTTCCGATGACGAAATGCACGCCGCGGCGGATCTCAGCGATCTGTTTGCCCATCGGCATACCGCCGACGACTGATACAGAGAAAATCTGGAGCCATGCAGAGAGCGAGCGGAACTCTTCCTGGATCTGCTGCGCGAGTACGCGAGTTGGAGCCATAATGAGTACTTTCTCGTTCTTGTTGCGCGCGATACGGTCGATGAGCGGAAGGATGAATGCTCCTGTCTTACCAGTACCGGTGTTCGCAAGTCCGAAGAAGTCGCGGCCGCCGAGGACGGTCATGATGGACTGATCCTGGATCGGTGTTGGGTGAATGAAGCCTTTCTTGGCGATGTTCTTGTGAAGCTGGTCGACGAACGGAAAGTCCCCAAACGTGTGCTTGGAAACATATTTCTTTTCTTCGACTTTCTCAGCCTTCTTTACGAATTTTGAGAAATCGATGCGCTGAGCGAAGCGTGAACCGCCTCCTCCCCCACCACCACTTGAACGACGAGCAAAGCTCGAGCTGCGGCGACCTGCGCCGAAACCACCAGACTTTGCACCGCCGCCGAAGCGCGAGCCGCCGGAACTAAATCCGCCGCTTCGTGCTGGGCCGCCTGAGTATGAAGAACTGCTTCCAGCTCCTGGACGAGGAGCGGGACCAGTGTAGCGGAAGCCTGAGCCTGAACGCTGCACGGGTGATGAATTAAATGAGCGCTTGCCGCCAGAAGACGGACGCGCAGAATGACCTGTGTTCATATAAACTTTCTTGTGTTATGGATATATCATCCATTCGACAAAAAAGTCTAGGGTGAATTCCACAATCGCCACTCTCTTATAATTAAGAGGGTCTCGTGTGACCCTTAGTGAGAATGATATGTAGAGGATAGCACTTTTGGAGTAAAATGTCAATATTCACTGTTTGGGTACAAAAAAGCCCTTCACTCGATATATATCGGGAAGAGCTTAATAACTCGGTTGAATCGATCTGCCTTATGCGTTCCTCCAACGAAGGATTCTCCATACTCCGATGGAAATGACAACCATTAGGGCGAGCACCGTCTTGATACCCAGCTCCAGTGCTGTGTGGTTTCCAGTGAAACCGTGCGGATCAAAATTGATCCACATTACTCCGTTTGCCAGCGCATATGCTGCGGCAAGAACGAAAATTAACACCAGCGTAAGGACTCCGCGAAGGAGCATCGGCCTTGACCTACGATTTAAATTTTTTTTCATATTTGGTTTTTATTTAAGTGTATTGTACACCATAAAGTGCCCTCTTGTCAAGGGGATGCGAAAAGGCCTTGGAGATACTATACTTCAGCAGTATGAAGCCCAATCGTGCAGATATTCAATACCTCGACCTCCTCCAAAAGCTCCTCGATGAGGGTACTCCTAAGACCGACCGCACTGGTACCGGTACGAAATCGTTCCTCGGCCACCAGATGCGCTTTGATCTCGCCGATGGCTTCCCTCTTCTGACCACCAAGAAGGTTCCAATCAAAGCTATTATCCACGAACTCTTGTGGTTTATGCGCGGTGATACAAATCTGAAATATCTTGCCGACAACAACGTACACATTTGGGATGAATGGCCATACAAGGCGTATCTCACTCGCATGGGTAAGCCCGTGCCGGAAATAAACGGCGAGGAATGGAAAGTTGGCATGGCAGAATTTGTGGAGAAAGTAAAAACAGATCCTGTATTCGCGCGCGAGTACGGCAACCTCGGGCCAATCTATGGCTACCAGTGGCGCTCGTGGCCGACGCCTGACGGCGGACACATCGATCAGCTCAAAAATGTGATCGAGCAGATCAAAAATACTCCAGACTCACGCCGCATGATCGTCTCCGCATGGAACGTGGCCGACATCGACGAGATGGCAAAAGCTGGATTGCCACCCTGCCACTGCTTCTTTCAATTCTACGTCGCCGACGGAAAACTCTCTTGCCAGCTCTACCAGCGCTCCTGCGATACATTCCTCGGAGTGCCCTTCAACATCGCCTCGTACTCGATCTTTACCCTGATAATGGCGCAAATCTGCGGACTCAAACCAGGAGAATTCGTTTGGACTGGCGGCGATGTGCATTTGTATCAGAACCATATCGAGCAAGCCAAGCTCCAGATTAGCCGCCGCGATGACATCCGACCACTTCCACTACTCAGGATCAATCCCCTAAAAAAGACCATCGAAGATTTCACGATTGAAGATTTTGAACTTGTTGATTACAATCCGCATGATGCGATCAAGGCACCGATCGCTGTATAAAAATAAAACATACTTATGAAACCAGGAACAGACTATATTGGTATTGGCGTAGGAGCATTCATTCTCAACGAAGAGGGCGAGGTATTCCTCATGAAGCGTGGACCGAAAAGCAAAAACGAAATCGGCCACTGGTCGCTGCCTGGCGGCACGGTTGAATTCGGCGAAACAATGCGCGACACGATACTGCGCGAAGTCCGCGAGGAACTCGGCATAGAGATCGACCTCGATGGCCAGCTCCCTGCGACCGATCACATCCTCTCTGGAGAAAAACAGCACTGGATCACGACAATCTTCCCTGCCCGCATTATTTTCGGCACACCGGAAATCCTCGAACCCGAAAAGTGCACTGAAATCGGATGGTTCGCACTCGAAGCACTCCCTACTCCGCTTGCGAGCAGCGTAGAGAAAGCAGTGAACTCGTTCTTCAACCTCGACAATTAATATGGAGGAAAAATCATGCGCGCGCTGCCAGCAAAACTTCAGGATCGCTCTTGATGATTCATTGTTCTACCAAGCACTCGGCATACAAGCTCCGACAAAGTGTCCGCTCTGCAGACAGCAAGAGCGCATGCTGTACCGCAATTTCAAGACCCTCTTCAAGCGGCAGTCTTCCCTCTCAGGCACACCCATAATCTCTATGTATGCGCCGGATGCACTGTTCCCTGTCTACGAATCGAGCGAATGGTGGGGCGATACCTGGGAAGCACTGTCGTACGGGCGAACCATCGACTGGTCGCGCTCATTCTTCGAACAATTCAACGAGCTCGCAAATACCGTGCCGCATTTTGCACTCATGAATACGCAATCCACGGAATCCGATTATTCGAACATGACGCTCTCGAGCAACAACTGCTACCTCGTATTCGGAGCGGTCGAAAATGAAGACTGCGCCTACGGCCACATCGTCTGGAACTCAACCGACACGATCGACTGTCTTTATGCATTCAAATGCGAGAGCTGCTACGAATGCACGGACTGCCTTTCATCCAACAGACTGCTCTATTCCAGAGAATGCGAAAGCTGTGCGGAGTCCCTTGGCCTTTTTGATTGCCGGAGCTGCACGAACTGCATCGGCTGTGTAGGACTTATCGGCAAAAGCTATCATATATTCAATCAGCCGGTAAGCCGCGAAGAATACCAAGCATTCCTTCTCGAACATCCAATCACGAACCTCGAAACAATCCCTTTCATCCTGGAACAACGCGAGGCGCTACGCCGTTCGCTCCCCCAGCGCGCTTTTTTTGGTTCGCACAATAGCGACGTTTCGGGAAACCATATTTACTACTCGAAAAACATACTCGACTCGTTCGATATCAAAGGCGGTCAAGACTCTCGGTACTGCTATACAGCAAAGCGAGCTGTAGAATCCTATGACTGCAGTTTCTCGCCGGAGATCGAGGAGTGTTACCAAGCACTCACCTGTACTGGCAGCAAAATCATTGGAGGACACATCTGCTTCGATTGTCACGATATCTACTACAGCGATCATTGTTATGGATCAAGCAATCTGTTTGGCTGTTTTGGCCTACGGCAAAAATCCTACTGCATTTTTAATACGCAGTATACAAAAGAGGAATATGAAGTCCTCCTCCCTAAACTCACCGAGCACATGAAAGCATTCGGCGAATGGGGCGAATTCTTTCCTTCCCGATTTTCGCCTTTTGCATACAACGAAGCCATCACGCACGAATACATGCCGCTCGAAAAAGAAACGGCGCTCGCGCAAGGCTTCCGCTGGCGCGACGATATTCCCGCAACGCGCGGGCAAGGCACGATCGTGCATGAAGCTCTGCCAAAAAATCCAACCGACTATACAGAAGCCCTGACCAAGGAAATCTTGACCTGCACGAAGTGCGAAAAAAATTATCGTCTCATCTCCTATGAGATCAATTTCTACAAACGCCTCGGGCTTCCCCTTCCGGAACATTGCTTCAACTGCCGGCACGAGCGCCGCATGCATTCGCGCAATCCTCGACAGCTGTGGGATGCGACGTGTGCTTCATGCAATAAAGAAATTCAGACCTCATACCCTCCGGAAAAACAGGCGGAATACCGCCTCTATTGCGAGATGTGTTACCAGCAGGAAGTCGTCTAGATCTTATGCTAGAATAGCCGGTATGATAGTCGCAATGATCGCTGCAATCGGCCGCACGAACGAGCTCGGCCGCGGCAATACACTCCTCTGGAACATGCCCGCCGACATGAAGCATTTCCGCGAAACAACGCGCGGACACACCGTGATCATGGGACGTAAGACGTTCCAATCACTCCCTAATGGCGCGCTCCCAAATCGTGAGAATATCGTCGTTACCCGCGACCGCCAGTACCGCCCACTCGGAGTCACTGTCGTGCACTCACTCGAAGAAGCGCTCCGTTTTGCAGCCCTCGAACAAGGCAAGCACTTCGAGGAAAAACAGGAAGAAACCGAGATTTTTATTATCGGCGGTGGCGAACTCTATACACAAGGAATGCAGTACGCGCACAAACTCTACATCACCCGCATCGATGACTCCCCAGAAGCTGACACCCACTTCCCCCTTATCGGAGCCGAGTGGAAAGAAATCTCACGCGAAGAACATCCGGCCGACGCAGAGAATCCACACGCATATACGTTCCTAGTGTACAAAAAATAAAAAACACAGGGCGAATTTTTTTCAAGGCAGCGAAGCATGCGCAGAAAAAAGTTTGCCCTGTGTTTTTTATTTTTTGCCTCCTATTACGGATCTATATCAGTCTTCACGCGAATAAAGATATCCTTTCCATCCGGTGATTTTTCTTTGCGGTACACGCGACTCTTGTTGATCTCAATCTTGCGGACGAGTTCCTTTTCAAGATCATAGCCGAGCTTCTCGCACATGCCGAGGAGAAAGATCGCGACATCAGCAAATTCTTCGGCCACACCCTCTTCCCCTTTGTTGTATTTGGAAAATGCTTCTGAAAGTTCTTCGTGCGCGCGGCAGAATTCGAGCGCCATGTCGGTCGTGTTGAATCCTTGGCGGACTTTGTTGTCCATGACGTCTTTCTGTAATGCTTTGAGGTCTACTGACATATTATTGATCTTTGTAGGCGACCGTTTCGCCGGTTATAATTACGAGCTCGACACCCGCTTCTTTGAAAATCTGCTTCGTACGCGTGCTCGCATGATAATCCTTGCGGGCAACGAAGCGCTTGATACCCGCATTGATCACCACTTTCGCACACGCATAGCAGGCAACCATAGTGGAATACATCGTCGCACCATCTACCGCTACACCAAAACGTGCAGCATTCGCAATCGCATTCGTTTCTGAATGGGTCGTCCGAACACAGTGACGAGACGTCACGCCTTCTTCGTTGGTCACGGTCGTCATCTCATGCCCTACCTCATCACAATGCGGAAGACCGATGGGAGAACCTGCATATCCGGTGGCAAGCAAGCGTTTGTCTTTGACAATAGCGATACCAGCGTGCCCGCGGTCACAAGTCCCGCGAGTACCGACAAGTTCGGCCATTTGCAGAAAATATTCGTCCCACGATGGACGCGTTGGCGCATCTATTTTCGGAGTTTCTTCAGGCATAGGGAGAGTATACTCGGGTCTTTATTTTTTGCCTAGTTTGCGAAACATCGGACCATAGACATCTTCTTCGATCGGAATAAGGAGCTCTTTTTTATTGAGTTTATCGGTGAATTCGATCGGCGCCCCGGTTATGAGCGCGAGCGGCTGACATTCGCGGCCCTCGCCCATGGGGAGAACAGCGGCGGTTGCGAGACCATCGGCGATATCGGTCTGTGTCATCTTGAGTTTGCGGCCGAAAATGTCCGGCGTGCCACGGTAATCACGAATACCGCGGAACCCCGCATACCCGAGCGCAACACCGACAACACCCGCACGAAGCGGCATGAGGCGTGAATCGGTGATAAGTATGCCGAGCTCTTGTACGCCATAGTGCGCCATGAGTTTCTTGCGCATGTCGACAGCAACTTTGAATGAATCTTTTGGAAGCAAAATAATCTTGCCATCGGCATTAGATTCATCGACACCTGCATTGGCGAGCACCATACCATCTTTGATAGTAAGCCACACGTGCTCCGTCTTGATCGCGATCTCGGACTCAGCGCGAATGAGCGCGTCTTTTTCTTTTTCGGTTTCAAGTACAACAGTCCTCCCCTCTGCAAGCGCCGCAATCTTACTGGTGATGACAATAACCGACCGCTCTGGCACGCGCTTGATGTAGCGAGTCACGAATGCAAAAAGGTCCTCGCGCTCGACAAATACTTTTGTTTTGATGGTTTTGATCTGCATAGAGAATACTTAGTGTAACACTTCATAGCGAAGAACGATCGTCCCCGCACGATTAAGCGTTTTGGTTGAAAGCAACTTAAGGCGTACTGGGTTCTTGGTTTCCGTCAAAAGCTCTCTGCCGCGACCGAATGCAACAGGTTCTATTGTAAGATAGAGCTCGTCACACAAACCGAGGTCGAACATTGTGCGGTAGGCATCTGCACCACCCACAACGGCTACTCGCGAATACTTCCCGAGTAGGGCGCGGAGATCCGTGATGTCCGGGTTTACAAACGTAACCGTCCCTTCTGTGCGCGGCTCCGTAACTGTGCTCGTGAGCACATACGCTACACGTTTTGAGATATACATTCGTGCCGCCTCATAGGTACTACGTCCAGCTACCACAGCGTCTACTCCTAATAGTTTTTCTTGAAAAAACTCCCAATCCTCAATACTGGTCCATTCAGGCATCGCACTGCTGTCGAGCGTAATCCGACCATCGGCCGTCACAGCAGCGAGTGCGAGAAAATGAGTCTTATGCTGTTGTTTCTTGAATAGATGCATGTTTGCCTCGAAGTAAGCGGATACCGAGGTATGAGAGTGGTGTGAATGCAGCACCCATTGCAACCTTGTAGAGCCACCATGGAATAATCATAAGTATTAACTTGTGCGTCGGATAGACCCCAGCAAAAGCTATAACCATAAAGATAGCGGTGTCGAAAAACTGACTCCAGAGATTCGAGAGATTTGAACGGAGCCAAAAGTACTTCCCTCCCTGCTTTGCCTTGAAGAAAAAGAATGCAAGAACATCCTGGTACTCACCAATAGCAAATGCGAGGAGTGATGCAATCGAAATGCGAAGCGATACGCCGTAGAGTGTTTCGTACGCATCATGTGCCCACATGCTTGCTTTTGCCCACGGCATTGCCATCGAGATCACATTGAATGCGAGAAACGCAGCGACACAGAAAATTCCCGCAAAGACGAACATGCGTGCAACCTTCTTACCATACACTTCACCGATAACATCGGTCATGAGGAATACGAATGGAAAATAGAATACCGATACAGAGAGATGCGTCCCGAAAAGGAATGGCATCGTCTTGATACCGATCGTATTCGAAGCGATGAGTGCTGTTACATAGAGTACGAGGCAAGCTATTATTTTTTTGAGATCACGCGGGGTGATGTTTTGCATAAAGTAAATATCGAAATAGTTAAATAAATAAGCGCGCTGAATGCGTTTTTATTTACCTGAGAACCCTGACCATATGGCCTTGAATTTTGTGATAAGCATACAAAACTTCTTGATTGGTTAAGCCTAGTAATATAAAAACCACCCGAGGGGTGGTTTTTATATGGTTATTAGCCTTTGATTTCGATACCTGCCTGGCGAGCACTTCCGGCAACGATTTTCATCGCGCCTTCAATGTCCTTCGCATTGAGGTCAGGCATTTTCTTCTCGGCGATCTCGCGAAGCTGTGCTTTCGTGATTGAACCAGCCTTTGAAGTGTTTGGTTTCCCTGAACCCTTCGATACGCCAGCGGCCTTAAAGATAAGTCCTGCTACTGGAGGAGTCTTGATGAGGAAGTCGTATGAACGATCTTCGTACACCGTAATAACAACACCGACAGTATCTCCCATCATCTTCGAAGTGGCAGCGTTGAACTTAGTGACGAAGTCACCGATGTTCACACCAGCCTGTCCGAGTGCAGGTCCAAGTGGTGGTGCTGGAGTTGCCTTTCCCGCTGGGATCTGGACTTTTACTTTCTTTGTAATTTTCTTTGCCATATATAGATTAGTGAGCTTATAACTAGTGAGGTCTTAGTAGAAGCCAAAAACACGCCTAGTTCCGATACATTACCAGAAAAGGACGTTCTTGGCAATTACAGCTTCTTGACCTGAAGGAAGTCGAGTTCCACTGGGGTCTCGCGTCCGAACATTGATACGAGAACCCGCACTTTGCCGCGATCCTGGTCGACGTCGTTGACTTTGCCTTCGAGGTCTTTGAATGGACCGTCTGCGATAGAAACAAGGTCTCCGATAACGAGGTCGATAGTGTGCTTTGCTGTCTCAGCATCGCCCATAGTCTTAAAGAGTGCGTCTACTTCCTGCTTGTTAAGAGGAACAGGGTTTACTCCGGCTCCGACGAATCCAGTGACACGCGGCGTGTTGCGCACAACATACCAAGAGTCATCAGTTACGATCATGTCTACGAGCACATATCCTGGATAGACCTTTTCCTCTACCTCAACACGCTTCCCTGCTTTGATTTTGATCTTCTTCTCCATCGGAACAACCACATTAAAAATGCGATCCTGCATGCCGAGAGATTCGATACGCTGTTTGAGGTTGCGCGCAACGGCGTTCTCATATCCCGCGTATGTGTGAATAGCGTACCAGCTGCGCTCGGGAGTGATTTCTTGTTTTGCCATAATAAATTACGTTAGTAGATTAAACTGGTAATCACACTAGAACCCGAGAAGTTTTCCGAGGATAAACTGGAAGAGAGCGTCGAACGCGCCCAAAAAGTACGCAGCGAGAACTGAGATAACGATAACGGCTACCGTATAGGCAATAGCCTGTCGGCGTGTCGGCCAAACGACATGTTTGAATTCGCCCCGTGTTTCCTTGATGTATGACGTGATGCTCATAGTAGTATAAATCGTTACAATTGTGCGACCAAATTAAAAAGCCCCGCGGGGCTCAAGTACTCTAACAGAATACCGTATTTGAGGAAAAAAGTCAAAAAGAATAGAAAAGCGGCAGCCCCTAGGGGCTGCCG
>CAIQBF010000080.1 GCA_903869975.1 uncultured bacterium
GCACGGGTACCCCGTGCGCGCCGCAAACTCTTCTGTGCAAGCCTCTGGCGTACAAATTCCAATAATCACATGCTGTGCCTGCTCAAGAGCAGCAAGAATATATCGAAGATGTCCTTTGTGTGGCGGCTGGAAACGCCCGTGCACAAGGCCGACTTCTATTGCCGGCTGTTTTCGGTAATTCTGGCCGAATGCGTTTTTGGGAAGTGTCGCCGTAAAAGAGGGAAAGGCCGAAAGAACCCAGCGAGCATACGTATTGCTGTTTGGGCCCGTCAGTACGTACCGGTCTTTGTAGGGATAGGTGTTTTTTGAATCAATAATGAAGCGACCCATTGTTTCCGCAAGCGAGCCTTCACATGTTGCGAGTAGTTTCGACGGCCAAAATATTTTTTCGAACAAGGGAAAGACACTGATGCCTTGGAAGGGCCGGAGTGCGTCGCGGTGGATATGACCCCAGCGCATATCGCGGTGCTCGCATTCTCTCGAAACGATCTCCCATCGGCTGATCTGTCCGAGCGTATTGACCACGAACCACGGATGTATCGCAAACCCAAAAGGAAGATGTGCTGGACTTGAAACCAGGAAGACCTGGTGCTTGGACGGGTCGATGAGTGTCGCTAATTTGCGCTCGGTCTGCATATGGCTTGATAGTACACTAGCGGGGTGGAAATTTATAGTAAAACGGAGTATAGTTCTCTGCACTATATATTAATGTGCGTTTAGCTATATATCATTATCTTTATGAAAGAATACGGAACAAAGCCGGTGAATGCTTCGCTCGATAGTATCGGACTCGGTGCTGTCGGGATCGCGCATTGGAATCTAACCCCCGACGAGCTTGTCGCCAAGACACTCGAGCTTGGACAGGGAACGCTCAGCGACACAGGAGCACTCATGGCTGATACCGGGAAATTCACCGGACGCTCTCCAAAAGACAAATATATCGTAGCCGACGCTGAGACTGAGAACACAGTCTGGTGGGGCGATGTAAACCAGAAATTTTCATCCGAGAAATTCGACGCACTCTGGCAGAAGATGGCGGCATACTTCGCAGGGAAGGAAATCTATGTACGCGATGCGTCTGTATGCGCCGATCCAAAACACAGCCTTCGTGTGCGCGTAATCACCGAAACACCATGGGCGAATCTGTTTGCGAACAATCTCTTCCTTCGTCCAAGTCACGATGCTATCGCTTCGCTTGGTGAGCCTGACTGGCAGGTTATCAATGCGCCGGGATTCCTAGCTGATCCTGCTGCCGACGGTACTCGTTCAGGTAATTTCACTATCGTAAACTTCACTCGCCGCATGATCATCATTGGCGGCTCGGCATATACCGGCGAAATGAAAAAGGGTATGTTTAGCGTGCTCAACTACCTCCTTCCACGGAAGGGAATTCTTGCCATGCACTGCTCGGCAAACATTGGCGCAGCGGGAGACACTGCTATCTTTTTTGGACTTTCCGGTACTGGTAAAACCACACTTTCTGCCGATCCTGCGCGTAAGCTCATCGGCGACGACGAGCACGGCTGGGCAGAAGATTCTGTCTTCAACTTCGAAGGCGGCTGCTATGCAAAATGCGTAAATCTCTCAAAAGAAAAAGAGCCTGAGATCTGGGCAGCAGTACAGAAGGGGACGCTCCTTGAGAACGTGAATTGTTTCCCTGGTACAACAACGGTCAATTATGACGACATCGGAAAGACCGAGAACACTCGCGCTGCATATCCGCTAACTCTTATCTCAAATGCTGCCGTGCCATCCGTTGGTGCAGTACCGAAAAATATTTTCTTCCTTTCATGCGATGCGTATGGAGTACTCCCGCCAATCTCCAAGCTCACCAAAGAACAGGCAATGTACTATTTCCTCTCTGGCTACACGGCCAAAGTTGCAGGAACAGAAGTAGGAATCAGTGAGCCTCAGGCAACATTTAGCGCTTGTTTTGGACAGGTATTTCTCCCGCTCGCGCCAGAGAAATATGCCGAACTCCTCGGTAAAAAACTCGCTGAGAATCCGAATATCAATGTCTGGCTCGTAAACACTGGTTGGTCCGGCGGCGTCTACGGAGTGGGGAAGCGCATGTCGCTCCCGCATACTCGCGCCATTATCAACGCCGCTCTCGATGGCTCGCTCGCAAACGTTGAATACGAGAATCTCCCAATCTTCAATCTCGCCATTCCGAAGACTGTTCCCGGTGTCCCATCCGAAATTCTCAACCCTCGCGCAACCTGGAGCGATCCTGCTGCGTATGACGCAAAAGCTGCAGAACTCGAGCATCTCTTCGAGGAAAACCTTCGCGTAGGCTCATCTGGCCTTGCAGGGTAGGCATATAGAAAAAACCTGCCTGGTATGTTAGAGTGGGTTTGCTCGAAAGGGCGACCCGTATGGAGACGTGTCTGAGTGGTCTAAGGTACATCTTTGCTAAAGATGCAGGGTTTAATCGCCCTCGCGAGTTCGAATCTCGCCGTCTCCGCCAAGACATTTTATTATCGGGGTCAAGGTGCTTGTCCAGTACTGAGTAATATATGCAAAATAAGAACCGCGTGTCAGTAGGACAGCGCGGTTCTTTGTGTGTTTAAAATTAGACGCCAGTTCAGTAGGGCTCGTACACACCGTAGTTAGTTGCGATGGATTGAATCTTGCCCCAGGATGTTTTGATCCACTGACGAGCTATAGGCTTCGCTATTTCGAGCTTCATCTTTGCAGTAACGACATCTTGGATAGGAGTATCCTTAGTTTCGTTGACTGTTGAAATAAGGCTGGCAATGAGCGTTAAGCCGGCAAACCCGTCGGAGTTTATCATGCTAAGGTATTCTTCTATCTGGGTCGATATCTCCCAGGCTTCTCTGTGATCATTGTATGCTGTAATGAATTGCGAAGGACAGCCGTACAAGCTTATTCTTTTCATGGCATTTACCGTTCCTCGGTATGTCGAATAGTCAGCGTTTGCTCGGGAATCTTCATTGAGCACTCGCTTTATATTGTACTGATACGAGGAGTACTGTGATTGGTAGTTGGTCTGCGCGTGGGTTCTTGTCGTTGGCAGGGTGCAAAGACAGAGAAAAAGTGGGGCAATCACAATAATTTGGGCGCCTAGCCAGCGCCGGAGTGGTGTTTGTTTCATTGTTCGTTTTTTAAAGGTGAAAATTATTTTAAGTATAGCATTAGTGGATAAAATTTTTATAAAA
>CAIQBF010000081.1 GCA_903869975.1 uncultured bacterium
GGTGGGCTCGATCGTATCGCCATGATCCGCTGGAATATTCCCGATGTGCGGCTTTTCTACCAGGGTGATTTGCGACTCAATCAATTCTAATTTTGTATTTATGAAAATCTCCTACAATTGGCTCAAATGGTACGTGCCTGAAATTCCGGAAGCGGATACGCTTGCCGATGTCTTTACGTACCACCTGTGTGAAGTCGAAGGCGTCGAGAAGCTCGCTGACGGCGATACTATTTTTGATCTCAATATTCTGCCGAATCGCGCGCATGATCTTTTAAGCCACCAGGGTATTGCCCAGGAGCTTGCTGGGCAGCTTGGCATCGCATACAAGGATCCGACACCTATGTATAAGGTTCCGGCACCTGTAGCGACGAGTCTCGCCATAGATATACAGACAGAAAAATGCCGTCGCTATATGGGGCGCATTGTTCGCGGAGTAAAAGTTGGCCCCTCGCCAGAATGGGTGGTGAAGCATCTTGAATCCATCGGACAGCGTTCTATAAACAATATTGTGGACGCAACAAACATCACGCTTTACGATTGCGGGCAGCCGACGCATGCGTTTGATGCGAAGAAACTTTTTTCTGAAAAGATCATTGTTCGCCAGGCAGCTGATGGCGAAAAAATGACGACACTCGACGACAAGCAGGTAGAACTTAAAGCGGCGGATATGGTGATCGCAAGCGAAAACGAAACGCTCGCGCTCGCGGGCGTGAAGGGCGGCGTGCATGCGGAGGTAGACGCTGAGACGACGGATATTCTGATCGAAGTAGCAAATTTTGATCCGACGAGTGTACGCAAAACTGCTCGCCGTCTCAATATTTTGACCGATGCCGCGAAGCGTTTTGAGAACGACCTCTCGCCCGAGCAGTGTGCACAAGGTATGCGTGAGCTCTCAGGTCTTATTCTTGAAATATGCCCAGACGCGACGTTTGAAGAAATTGTGGATGTGTATCCGAACAAGCAAGAAATCCGCGAGCTCACGTTTTCTCTCGGTGATGTGAACAAAAAGCTTGGCTCCAATCTTTCTATTGGGGATGTCGAAAGTATATTGCATCGATATGGGTACCAGTTTACGCGTGAGCCATGGAAGGGCGAGGCAGGCGAGGGGACCAATCTCATTGTTCCAGCGCTCCGTCTTGACCTTACGGGTCCTCACGACATGGTTGAAGAGATTGGACGCATTTACGGATATGAAAATATTGCGCCGGTTATTCCGCATGCAGTGTCTACGCCGAAAGTAAACGAAGAATACTCTCGCATGTGTGCCGCGCGCGCAAAGTTGCTCGCGGACGGCTATAGCGAGACGATGACATATGCTTTTACGAAGAAGGGTGCAGTAGAAGTCGCGCGCGGCGCGAAAGGCAAAGAATTTCTTCGCACAAATCTCACTGATGGACTTAAAGCTGCGTATGAATTCAATCGCCTCAACGCTCCACTTCTCAGTGCTGATGAAATAAAGCTATTTGAAATTGGTAGCGTATTTGTCTCTCTTGATACAGAAGAGGTACACGTTGCGTATGTAGACAAGAAAGGCGTTGTTGAAGCGACACTTGAGGAGTTTACCCGTGATATGCCGTTTACCGCCGACTTGGATAGTGCGCGTGTCGTGCACCCTACTGCAGGTAAAAAATTCGCTGTGTGGAGTCAGTATCCCTTTATTGCTCGAGACATCGCTGTCTGGGTTCCGGCTGGCACAGACGCATCTGAACTTATCGAACTCTGTAAATCAAACGGCACTGCGCTTTCGGTCAAAGAACCGCGTTTGTTCGACCAGTTTACACAAGGGGACAAGACCTCATTTGCTGTACGAATGGTCTTTCAGTCGCCTGACCGCACACTCA
>CAIQBF010000082.1 GCA_903869975.1 uncultured bacterium
CGAGCTTCGACTGCATAGAGAATACCTGAGCTTTCAGTTCGTCGATGCGAGCATCGCGAGGTTCAGCGTTAGAATGTTCTTGGCGTACAGTTTCTGCGCGAGGAGAGAATTCCTTCTTCTCGTTATTGCTTGGATATGCACCCTTCTTTTTACCGAAACAATCCTTGCAGTACACTGGCTTCGATCCATTTGGACGAAACGGCACTTCGCAGACATTGTTACAATCAGAACATGTCGCCTTGTGCTTCACCTCACGGCGCTCGCCGCTGTCACGGTTGGATGAATACTTGTTATATCCTCCACCACCACGATTCTCAAACGAAGGTCGAGCTGAGCGAAAATCGCTCGAAGGCTCGCGCTTCTCAAAATGTCCGTCATGACGTCCCGCACCCTGCCCGCTTGGTCTCCTGAAATCTTTCATATCCGTTGACTTTAGTTGTTTCTGGCGATAAATGCAAGGCTACAGGCCGTTAAAAGTAAAAACATACTCACGTAAAGCAGGAGGACTCTCTGTTTTACGAACAGGATCGACTTCAGTAAGCGTAACCGAATGCTCACCTACACTAAACGGCACCCCTTGTTCGAGCACGATATCCTTTGAAAATAATCCGTAGGTCGCATGAATTCGAACCTTAACAGTTCCTGTCCAGACGCATTCAGCAGATTCAGGGCACCGACTATCTTCCAACACATCCGTTACCTTTGCAGTACCTCCAAAAATCGTAGCGGATTCTCCGATTTTCAACCGGAATGTTTTGTTTTGAGCGACCGGAGAATCTTGTTTTTCGGGAACCGGTGCTTGTGCCTGTCGATACCCCACAAAGCCGATACCCACAAGAAGCATGACAACAAGGACGATACTCACAATTACAGTGTACGGGCTATTCATACTAGAAGTATACCTCTCACAAGCCATCTATTCCTACGGGCTCATATATTGCCAGGTTTTTGACAAAGCATTCAATCGGCTGTAGCCTTGAAGAAATCAAAAACCAAGTGCAATGAAACATTCTTTTATAGTGCTGGCCGCACTTATTCTTGGCCTCGCTGGGTGCACCCAGCGCACAAAAATGTATTCCCCCGAGGAATACGGAAAACACGCCGACTCTGTTTTCCGTGAAGGAAAACAGCTCGGTAGAAATAGCTGCCTCGACAGTATCGCGGCGTCCCTCCGTATACGGGACGAACATGAACGAGAAATCGCTCAACGCAAAAAAGACGCTGCGTTAAAAGCAAAATCTCAGAAAAAGAAGAAAGTGGTTGAAATCCAAAATTTCGATGTTTCCCGAGATGAAGACGGGAAATACACTATGACGCCCCGGACAAACGAGGCTGAGTAAAAAACAAAAAACTTATCAAAGAACGAAGCTACTCGCTTCGTTCTTTTTTATACAGTATTCAGATGTTTCGACTATCGTACGCCCAATGAAGAATAGCTTGCCGCTGCTTAGGCCGGCACAAGCCATCACCTGGCTTACAATTTTTGAGAACCTGCGCGATATGCCGCCGGATCGCCTTCCACCGCTTGATCTGGCGCTCGTCTTCATCAGGAATCCGTCGCCCCATATAATACCGGCAATACCACTGAAACCAGCCACGAGGATCATCCTTGTATATCCAGCCATTTTTTCTCCAGACAGTAAGCGGCTGCGACGCATCCACATGGAAAAAGTTGAGATTCTTGTCGTGCCCTGGCATCCCCTCCGGATGTAGTTTTGCTTTCTGAAACCAATCCGCAGGAAATTCATCACGGCAATCTCGCAAGTACCGTCCACCAAAAACACCGAGAGCGAGCATCTCTTTTGGCGTAAGTTCCGGTCTGAATTCCGGAGCAAAATTCTTGCCTATCGGCTCAGTACATTCGTACTGATAGCCGTTTTGCATTGTGTCATTTACTTGAATGGTTCGCTTCATATTGAATATCAGTGTAAATCATACTCCTTCGGGCTGTTTATTGACAAATACTGTATTTTGTGTATAATACATAGGTTCACTGAGAATTATAGCGAGAATGGAGAAATTCGCTGAAAGCCCATACGGGAACCAATTCATCTTGGTGGTACCTACTATCTAGGTATACAAATACGTTTACAAATGAAGAATGTTAAAATGAGCCTCACAAAGCTCGGCATCGCAGCATGCAACAAAATGTTCCCCGCAGGAGTGCGGGTGGAAGAAATGTCTGATGGCACACAGGTGACAGTAGTCACGGTACTAACGCACCCGGATGATCCAATAGATATCCACCGAAAGGTAGCGGAGCAATTCCCTACCAAAGAATGGGAATCAAGATACATGATCTGGGGTGTCAAACTTGGATACGAACCCTGCCCAGTACTAAGTGAAGAAGGTACAATCATCGAATCAATAGTTTCGAGGCTGCTCGAGCTTAAAAGCGAGCATGTCCCATCGAATTTTATAATGGCTCACTCAACCATTCGTTCTACACAAGGGGATGAAGTCGCTGTCAGAAACGACTACTACTACAATTGGCACCTACCAGCACCGCAACGAGAAGAAATAAAAAAAGCCTTGGCTGAGGCGTACGTAACAGAAACACTCAAACAAAACCTCATGCTTACCGATAAGGCCTTAAGTTAAGAACCAAAATAAAACAAATGCCGTCCACTCTATAGTGGATGGCATTTTTGTATGATTCGACAAACCTATTGAATACCCCGCGTATTTGCTAGTATGAAGACAGATGAAATTTGCACCGCAGAAAAAAACTTCGTTACAGCGTATTCGAGTACCCTCCGATCTCCGGGCGGCACTTACCGCGCAC
>CAIQBF010000083.1 GCA_903869975.1 uncultured bacterium
ACTTATTACAAAGCCAGTGATTGGCCTCGCGTATTCAGTACGACTCGGATATCCCATCAATGGAACTGACTGTACGTTTGATTCCAAATTCCCGACAACCTTTGCGGTACCGTCAAACAATGGCCCTACGGAATTCCCAATAACACAAGCATGGATCATCCCTGCAGGAACATACTGCATCGGCGTGATGCATGACATTTCGTTATCACACAAGACACAAACCTACGGTATCAAGAGCCTTCCTGGTGGCACGTTTACGGCTTCAAATACCGTGACTCCAAATACTGGAACTCCGGCAGAAGAAAATGCTTATGGATGTGTCTCAACTGGAACCGACAGCTACTGTATGCTTGCACCGCTTCCGGGAATAGGGGAGCTCGATGCAAACGGTAAGCCGACAGGAAAGATAAATGTACGCACCGGCGTCGGCGCATACCTCAACGGGGTCATTCGCCTTATACTCGGATTGATCGGCGTGCTCTCGGTCTTCATGATCGTTGTGGGCGGTATTGAATATATGTCGACCGTAAGCATCGGAGAGAAAGAGGGAGCCAAGAGCCGCATCGTAAACGCTCTCATGGGCCTCCTGCTTGCACTTACGGCCTACATAATCCTCCGAACGATCAACCCAGACCTGGTCAATATAAATATCGTCATCCCAAAAGCTGAACTGTCACTTCAGCCCAATCCCTCAGTCAATCCAGAAAATACCACCGACATCAAAGCTCCTGACGGAACGACGCGTGTGGCGCTCTGCAAACAAATTGGAGGTAAGGTTGATGCGATCGTCTCGCATGACGGAGGTTTTACAAAAGCAAAAGAAGGCATGATTCTTGAAAAGGGCGTAACCTGGCCACTCGACAACGGAGAACCAATAACAACAGCCAAGGATTCAGCGGGGCAATCACAGATTATTTATAACCCAGAAAACGAGCGTTCGAAGCTCCCTGCGGGAGTCACAGTAAACGCAGCGAGTTGTACCTACGTGGGGCAAAAAAATTGCACAACACTCTATGGTCTCCCAGCTCAATCATTTGCGAACCTCAAGACTCTTCAAACAACGTGCGCAAATTGCGCCATGGTCGTGACTGGGGGGACTGAATGCTGGGCACATGCAAGCCATGGCCCAGGACTAACCCCGATCGACCTCCGTATTGGAACAAGTGCTCTCGATACAGCAATTCGAGCAGGTAAACGAACCTGTACTAAATGGGGTGCTGGAACAGGAGGTTTCTGTAATAAAGACGCCTCGAGTGACGCGGGATCCGACACAGGGTATAATTGGCAGTACACAGTAGGATCAATACAGCTTATTGATGAAGGGGATCACTGGCACATGAAGTAGTAGCTAGCCATCTATGTCCAAAAAAACAATTCTTGTTGTCGTAGCGCTTGTCGTCATTGCTCTTGGGGCATGGGTGTATTTCTCGCTCAAAACTGCTCCAGCAACAGAGGGAACGGAAAAGAAAAGTCTTTTTAGCTCGCTTTTCCCGTTTGGATCAAACAAGACACCACAGGAAAACCCAGCAGAAACGCCTGGCGCCGGAACAGGGACTCCTACTACAACTATCCCCGCAGGCGACACACGAAAGCTCCGAAAAATATCTGAAAAATTCATCGCTGGATTCACAGTACTTCCACCCGACACCACTCCGGTAGTGCCCGTCTACGACGCAAGCACGCCAACAGAAGCACCTCGCGCATCATCTCTCCGCGCACCAATAGCCCGTCTTGCTGAACGAGGGGATGGCTTCGTTTTTGATGTTGACGCTCTTGGGGAAAATGAGAAAAAAGTATCCGGCACAATTATCTCCGGAACTGTCCAAGCTTTATTTGCGGATAGCGGTAAAACATTACTCTACCGATACATCCGAACGGATGGTAAAACGATCGCAACCTATCTCGGCCGCATAGTACCTGCTTCAGGAAATACCGGAGAGGGGACAACCACGGGAGACTTCCTTCCTGACAATATTCTCGACGCGACTATTTCTCCTGACAAAAAGAGTATCTTCGTACTCCTCTCATCGGGCTCTGGCGTTACAGGTATTACAATGAAAAGCGATGGCACTGCCAAAAAACAGCTTTTTGTAAGTGCTTTTACTGAATGGCTTTCTGAATGGACAAAAACAGGAATCTCTCTCACAACAAAAGCATCTGCATACACTCCTGGATATGCGTACACCGTGAATGCGTCAGGGGTTCTCAAGAAGATCATTGGCCAAGTAAATGGACTCACGACCAAAATAAGTCCCGACGGAAAAACAATGCTCTATAGTGTCTCAAGCGGGAACAGCGTTAGCTTGCATATCCGCCACCTCGGAGACGGCTCAGACATCAACACCGGACTCTCAACACTGCCAGAGAAGTGTATCTGGGCAGCAAGCGCTAATCTCGCATACTGCGGAGCACCTGAAACAAACACCGCAGCCGCATACCCAGACGCTTGGTACCAAGGAACGATGCATTTCACAGACACTGTCTGGAGTATCGACACAACAAAGGGAACCACCAACAAGCTCACTGACGGAGAGGGGAACACTCTCGACATCATGAGCCTTACACTCGACCAAAACGAAACATACCTGTTCTTTATGAACAAGTATGACGGATCACTCTGGTCATTCAATCTCGCAAAAAGCTAGACAATACCAACGTATTTTATGACGACATGGCGTTTGTCACCGACTCCATCTGACTCAGTGGCAAGATCGGGCATTGCAGCAAGAAATTCGTGTACAATGCGACGTTCATGAGCGAGCATGGGGTCGAGGGCAACGCTTGATTTGAAGTAGCGAGCGCGCTCAGCCATCATGTGCGCCGTCGTACGAAGATTCTCGATTTTACGTTTCTCAAAGCCATTGGCATCGATAACAACACGCAACCGGTTCTCTCTCTCTGGGATAAGCTGTTCCGAAAGCTTTGTCGCGATATGGTTAAGCGCGATAAGCCCCTCAGCATCGCGATTGAACAGTAGGCGAGTGTGCGGGGAAGTTACGGCGAACCACAGCGTGTTTGCCGTCTCGTCAAAATGAACCGCTACATCACTCGCAGAAAAACCGAATTTCTCCAGCAGTTCCGAGATATTATTTTGTACCAGTTCATGTTTCATAAAAAGAGGGGAGAATACTCACGCAAAACAAAAGCCCGCTCGTGAGAGCGGGCTTCCGAAACGCTAGGCGGCAACAGTCGTTGCAGACTTTTCCATCTTGCGCTTG
>CAIQBF010000084.1 GCA_903869975.1 uncultured bacterium
GGAATAAAGCCCGAGGGGATACCCGAGGGGAAACAAGGTGGTACCACGAGAAAGCTCGTCCTTGTATGGCAATTTTTGCTATACAGCGACGAGCTTTTTGTATTATCAATTATTAACCACAATCACATGTCCGAAGAAATCAAAAAAACCCCCGCAGCCGAAAAAGAAGAGAAGATCATGCAGTTTTGGCGCGACAATAAGACGTTTGAAAAGTCGCTTACAAAAGACGCGCCAAAAGGGAACTATGTTTTCTATGACGGCCCACCGTTTGCGACAGGCCTTCCGCACTATGGCCACATTCTCGGCTCGACAGCCAAAGATGTCATCGGTCGCTACCAAACCATGCAGGGATTCCGTGTACCGCGAAAGTGGGGATGGGATTGTCATGGATTGCCTATCGAAAACATCGTAGAAAAAGATCTCGGCCTCTCTGGACATGTGGAGATCGAGGCTCTTGGCGTGGACAAATTCGTTGAGCATGCGCGAAGCAAAGTGCTCACGTATGTGCATGACTGGAAACGCACAGTAGAGCGTATCGGCCGCTGGGTAGATTTTGATGGTTCATACAAGACGATGGACAACAGCTTTATCGAAAGCGTGTGGTGGTCGCTCGGACAGCTCAACGATAAAGGGCTCATTTATGAAGGCGTGCGCGTACTCGCGTACTGCCCGCGTTGCGAGACGCCTATCGCAAAGAGCGAGATCGCGATGGATAATAGTTACAAAGACATCGCGGATATTTCTGTCTACGTAAACTTCCCGCTTGTCGAAGATCCGAATGTGAATTTGCTTGGCTGGACGACGACGCCGTGGTCGCTACCGGGCGATATCGTGCTTGCGGTGAATGCTGCGGCAACATATGTAAAAGTGAAGCTTGCTGACGACACGAGTCCAAAATATTACGTGCTCGCAAAAGAGCGTGCAGAAGCAGTACTGAAAGAAAAGAAATTCGAGATTGTGGAAGAATTCCCTGGTACAGCACTTCTCGGTAAAAAGTACACGCCGCCGTTTGATTACTACACAAAAGGGGAAGCGCTGCTTGCGAACCCGAAATCGTGGACTGTTGTCGCGGCAGATTTCGTTACGACTACTGACGGTACGGGTATCGCGCATGAAGCGCCAGCTTTCGGTGAAGATGATGCTTCGCTCGCGCAGAAAGAGAATATTCCGTTCATAATTCACGTCACGCCTGAAGGAAAATTTGCGCCTGAGGTCACTGATTTTGCTGGCATGCTGATCAAGCCGAAGTCGGCTGAAAAGGACGGTCACATGAAAGCGGACATCGAGATCATAAAATATCTTGCCGCAAAGGGCCTGCTCTTCAAGAAAGAAAAGATCATGCACTCGTACCCGCACTGCTACCGTTGCGAGACGCCGCTCTTTTACTATGCGCTGCCGAGCTGGTTTATCAATATCCAGAAGGCCAAGACTCGCATGCTCGAAACAGCGAAAGATATGTCGTGGATTCCGGAGCACCTCAAGGAGGGTCGCTTCAAGAACACGATGGAATCTGCTCCGGACTGGAACATTTCGCGCAATCGATACTGGGCTTCGCCGCTTCCGTTCTGGAAGTCTGCGGATTCAAAATTCCTCTTTGTGAATTCTATCGCAGACCTGAAAGAAAAGACCAAAAAATCTGGCAATACGTACTTCGTTATGCGTCACGGAGAAGGCGAACATAATCTGCATAATCGCTGTTCGTACAAAGATCAAGAGACCGTGCATCTGACCGAAAAAGGTAAGGAACAGGTTCGAGCGGCGGCGCAAGCATTCAAGGACAAAGGGATAGACCGTGTGTACGTTTCGCCATTTGCTCGCACGATGGAAACAGCCAAGATTGTGCAAGAGGTATTGGGTCTTGCCGACGATGCGCTTGTCGTAGACCAGCGATTGATAGAATTGAACCCGGGTATTCTTGAAGGGAAGTCATGGGACGAGCACATTGCGTGGTCTCGAAGCCAAGAGGATCCGTATACGGCCGCTCCCGAGGGAGGAGAGAGTCGACTCGATGCCAAGCTGCGCATTGCGTCGTTCCTCTACGAGATTGAAGCTACCGAGAAAAATAAAACAATTCTCGTCATTTCTCACGGCATCACACTTGAAACCATGCCTGCTATTGCGGAAGGGGCCGATAACGCACGATCGTATGAGATATATACGACGAGCGTTCATGCTCCTGCCGATGTTATGCCGCTTTCGTTTGTTCCACTTCCGCACAACGCTCGCTATGAGCTCGATCTGCACCGTCCGTATATCGACGAGATCACGCTTGTCGACGAGGCCGGGACTGAATACACGCGTATCTCCGAAGTTATCGATTGCTGGTTTGAGTCGGGCTCAATGCCATTTGCGCAGGATCATTACCCATTCGAGCGTCCACAGTGGAAGACCGAGAATTTCCCTGCCGGATTCGTTGCGGAATATATCGCGCAGACGCGTACCTGGTTCTATTACACCCATGCTGTTTCGACAATACTTTTCGACGCTGCACCGTTTGAGCATGTCGTGACGACTGGTACGCTGCTTGCGGAAGACGGACAGAAGATGTCTAAATCCAAAGGAAACTACCCTGATCCATGGATACTCTTCAATAAGTATGGTGTTGACCCACTTCGTCTCTATCTCATGTCGAGTCCGCTCATGAAGGGAGAGGACGCAAACTTCTCCGAGAAAGCCGTGCAGGATATCGCATCGAAGATCATAGGACGTCTCGGAAACGTACTTGCGTTTTATGAGCTGTACCGTGACATGGCGCTCGAAAAAGACGTCGAACAATTCCAGCCTATCAATGTGCTCGATATCTGGATCATGTCGAGACTCTCCGAGCTTGTTTCTGAAGTTACACGAGGAATGGAGAAGTATGATATGACTGAATCGACTCGACCATTCGATCTTTTTGTCGACGATCTCTCTACCTGGTATCTTCGCCGTTCGCGTGAGCGCATCAAAGACGGCGACAATGACGCCAAGAAAACGCTTTACCTCGTCTTTAAGATTACGGCAAAAGTCCTCGCACCGTTCGCACCGTTTACCGCAGAAGATATTTGGCTTCGATTGCGCAGTGAGAGTGATGCAGAATCCGTACACCTTGCAGAGTGGCCGAAATCACAAACCGTGAACAGTGAAGTTCTTACTGCGATGCGCGGAGCGAGAGAGGCGGTGACACATGGATTGGAGGCTCGACAGAAGAGTTCTATCAAGGTACGTCAGCCGCTTGCGAGCATGCAATTTTTCTCTGTATTCGGGAAAAGCGGTTTCTCTGAGGAATATACGCAGATCATCAAAGATGAGCTGAACATCAAGGAGATTATTTTTGTAGAGGGAGATGCGGCACGTGCTCTGCTTGATACAAATATAACTCCGGAACTTAAAAGGGAAGGTGATTACCGAGAGCTTGTACGTGCTGTACAGGAATCACGCAAAGCAGCGGGACTTACTCCAAGCGATACGATTACGCTCTTCCTTTCAGAAAACGCAAAAGAACTTGTCGCCGGTTTTGAAGCCGAGATGAAAAAGACCGCGCTCGTGAACGAACTTGTGTTTGCTGCGAATGAAGGAGAAACTATAACCGTCGCCGATCAGGTGGTGCAGATTCGCGTACAGAAATAATATGAAAGATACCCGGCTCATCATGTTTGATTTCGATGGAGTGTTGGTGGACACGCTCGGGCTTTGCTATGAGATAAACAAAGAACTTAACCCGCATCTAGGGATCGATTCCTATACAACGTTGTATGATGGCAACGTATATGAGACTATCCAGAGCGCGGCAAAGAGCGGTATGAACTGGGTGTTTCATTCAAAAGATGAATTTGATCAGAAGTACTATGTACGGGCGCGGGAATTGCGGATACCTGCTGAGCTGAAAGATGTGGTTCGAGAACTCAGTGCGTCATTTTCGCTTGCTATTGTTTCGTCGACGCCATCGCC
>CAIQBF010000085.1 GCA_903869975.1 uncultured bacterium
ATTAACGGATAAAAGCTACTCTAGGGATAACAGGCTAGTTCCGCCTAAGAGTTCATATCGACGGCGGAGTTCGGCACCTCGATGTCGGCTCACCATATCCCGGGGCTGGAGAAGGTCCCAAGGGTTTGGCTGTTCGCCAATTAAAATGGTACGCGAGCTGGGTTCAGACCGTTAAGCACATGAAGCAATTCGTGGATTTAACAGTCTGAACCCATCGAGAAGCGACAACAGAACAAAAAGTAATGTTAAGCACTGTTTATAAAATCATAGTCCCCAGACTATGATGGAAATCTGAAACACAACTATGCACACTGTGGTGTGCATCACGGCGGCTCATGATTGTAAAATCGTGAGAGAAGCTTACTAATATCGGTAAAACCTCCCTGAGGCAATACCGAGGGAACTGCGCAAGCAGACCCGTAGAGACTACACGTAAGACATCTCGTAAGAGATGAAGCTATAGTCCGATCCCTCAAGCGATTGAGGTTCAATGCACTCATGAAAATGGGAATTGATGTAAAACGTGGATGCGTGAGACAGGTTGGTCTCCTATCTACTGCGGGCGCTCGAATTTTGAGGAGATCTGTTCTTAGTACGAGAGGACCGGAATGGACTGACCTCTGGTGTATCTGCTGTCACACCCGTGGCATTGCAGAGTAGCTACGTCGGGCATGGATAACCGCTGAAAGCATCTAAGCGGGAAGCCATCTCCAAGATTAGAATTCGCATGAGGGCCGTCAGAGATGATGACGTTGATAGGTATTCGGTGTACGCACAGCAATGTGTTAAGCCAAGATATACTAATTGCCCGATTTCCTATTAGGAACTGTGAGAATCACGACAGGAATTTATTCCTGAACACGTAAGCGTTAGCGCTTGCGAAATATATACAAATAAGTAGAATAACAAAACGAAGACTTCATTTTTTAGTCTTGGTGATTTGTCGCAGTGGTCACACCTCTTCCCATTCCGAACAGAGAAGTTAAGCACTGTAGAGCCGATGATACTCCTTGTGGGGAAAGTAGGCAGTCGCCAGGACTAAGTAATGAAGATTCGCTCCTCGAAGAAAAACCGCATTAAAATGTGGTATTTTGTGTTACCGCTTCCGTAAAATCGCTCTACGCTGTATACTCTCTAACATATGTCATGGGCTACTCGCCGCAGATTTTTTATTGTGGTTCTCCTTGCGCTCATCGCTGGAGGCCTTGTTTACTGGTACTATGTTCCGGTGATCTATAAAGCGCCACTGTGCACAGACGGCGTTATGAACGGTACTGAGACGGGTATTGATTGCGGCGGTACGATGTGTTCGACCCTGTGTCGCGCTGAGGTGCAGACGCCTTCACTTATCTGGGCGAGGTCCTTTCCTGTGACGGATACGGTATACAATGCGGCTGCATATATCGAGAATAAGAATAATGCAGGAACGCGCACTATCGCGTATGAATTTCGTCTCTACGACGAGAAGGATATTCTCGCGGCACGCGTAAGCGGAACAACAATCATTCCGCCGCTCGGCAGGTACGCTATTGTTGAGACGGGGATACCGGTTGGTACTGCTCGGGTGAAGAGCACAGAATTTTCTTTTGGAAGCACTCCAGCTGTCTGGGAGCGTGTACCTGAGGCTATTGCCCGCCTTCGTGTTTCTACAAGCTCTATGAAGCTTGATACGGCGAGTCCCATTCCTAAGCTCTCCGCTACGATTACGAATTCGTCACCGACGGTACGTTTCGAGAATACCGTTGTCGCTACTATTCTCTATGATGCTGATGACAATGCAGTCAATGTTTCGCGTACGATCCTTCCAGTGTTGGGGCCTGGTATGAGCGCCCCTGTATTCTTTACGTGGCCGCGCCCATTTTCAAGTCCTGTTGTGCGCTATGACATAGTCCCTGTCATCGACGTCTTTTTGGCAAAGTAGCCTATCGTATGTTCGGACTGAAACGCGTATTGCGAAGAGGTGCAACTGAGGCTCGCACGAGTCTTTTGGGTCGTGTGGATTGGATGCTCCTGCTTTTTTCGGTACCTATATCCATAGCGGGACTTATCACCATGCGGTCGTACGGTGGCGATAATGCATTCTTTGACCATCAGCTGGCGTGGCTTGCTGTTGGGATTACGGTCTTTCTTGTTTGTTCTTTTGTGGACGTTAGTATTTTTAAGAAGACCAACGTTATCGTTGGTATCTTTCTTTTTTTTGTAGCCTTACTTATCCTCGTGTTTTTTGTCGGGCACACAGTGAACGGTGCGCGAAGCTGGTTTTCGTTCGGTGGATTTTCTATTCAGCCATCGGATTTCATGAAGATCGTTCTTATTTTTGTTTTGGCAAAATATTTCTCCCGTCGGCATGTGGCAATCGGGCAAGTGCGACATCTGCTTATTTCTGGCGCGTACGCGTTTGTTCCGTTTGTGCTGGTCTTCCTTGAGCCTGATTTCGGAGTGGCGTTTATTATTGGACTCATTTGGCTCGGCATGGCGCTTGTGGCGGGGATCAAGAAGCGTCATTTGCTGCTTTTGTTCGGGGTTGGCGCGGTGATGTTTACGATTCTTTGGTCTTTTGTGTTTCAGCCGTATCAGAAAGCTCGTATTACGACATTCGTCAGTCCGTTGTCGGATATCCATGGGCGAGGATACAACGCGCATCAGGCGGTTATTGCTGTCGGCTCAGGTGGTATTCTTGGAAAAGGGGTGGGGTATGGCACCCAGAGCCGGTTGCGCTTTTTGCCGGAATATCAGACCGACTTCATTTTTGCGGCGTTTGCTGAGGAGTGGGGATACGTGGGGGCACTATTGCTGCTTCTTTTGTATGGACTCTTGCTTGCCCGTATCTTAACGGGGGCGATCCATGGTGA
Source organism: uncultured bacterium (assembly GCA_903869975.1). Classification (GTDB taxonomy): domain Bacteria; phylum Patescibacteriota; class Minisyncoccia; order Phycocordibacterales; family UBA9973; genus CAITQP01. Next base: position 2,853 of record CAIQBF010000085.1, read on the forward strand.
GAGTAATTTTGAGACCCTCTTTGCTTCCGGCGTTATGGTGCTTTTTATAACGCACATACTGATCAATGTGGGAATGAACATCGGTATTATGCCGGTGACGGGAATCACTCTGCCGTTTATGAGCTATGGGGGATCGCATTTGATCGTAGAATTCGGCGCACTTGGCATACTTTCGAGCATGCGGACGCGCACTCGACGGACGCACCCAGAAGACCTCTCAAAAGAATTTGAAGGGCTATAGAAGGGTGTACGCAGTGTACATTCGCTGCTTTTATGCTACTATGCTTGGCATATATGGAAATAATCGACGGGCGCAAGGTTCGCGACGGGATTTTGGCAAAGTTGAAGGAGCGTGTTGCGGCATTGCCGTTTCAGCCCCTTTTTTGCGATGTATTGGTCGGGGATAGCGACGTCGCAGCTCAGTATGTACGTATGAAAGAGCGTACCGCAGAAGGTCTCGGCCTCAAGGTCGTTCACGGCGTTTTTCCGGGAGATATTACGACAGAGGCGCTCATCAAGGAACTTCGTCGTCTTGGCGCACTTCAGAACATGGCCGGACTTATTGTTCAATTGCCGTTGCCGCCGCATATCGATACTCGTGCAGTGCTCGATGCTATTCCGCCTGAGGTGGATGTGGACGCTACGGGACAGATTTCTTCTGATCTTTTTTATGCGAACAAGCCGAATTATCTTTTCCCAACAGCTGCCGCTTCGGTGACGCTTCTCGACTCCCAGGTTCCTGATCTCTCTGGAAAGAAGATCGTTGTTGTTGGAAAGGGGATGCTTGTCGGCCGTCCAGTTGCTCACTTGCTTGCGAGTCGTGGACTCGACGTGACTTCGGTAGATCGCGATACTCCGAACCCTGAAGAAATATTTAAGACTGCAGATGTGATCGTGACTGGAGTAGGAAAAGCAAAACTCATTAACGGCGGGAATATACAGAAGGGGGTTGTTATCGTTGATGCGGGGACTTCTGAGTCCAATGGGTCTATTGTAGGAGACGTCGATCGTGAGACTGTTGAGCCGCTTGCTGCGGCGCTCTCTCCGGTGCCTGGCGGTGTCGGACCAGTTACGGTTTCGATGCTCATGCAGAACGTTGTTGTTTCAGCTGAGCGTCAGCTCGGCGGATATGGACGCTTCCGCGAATAGCGCATACTATGGAGAAGCTCCTCGTTACAACTCCGATCGGATTTATCGAGAGCCTCTCTTCATTTGGCGTATCATTTGTTGTTTTTTGTGCGACCACGCTTGGTACTCTTACCATTGTGTGGTCGCTTTTGTATATCTTGTTTCGTCCGATTCCTAAATACGGTATTTTTGCACCATTTGAGAAGCTCTCACTGCGCTCGTTTCATTTGGGCCTTTTGGTTGTGTCGGTACTCTCGGCGAAATTCGCGAGCGACGCATTTAAGCTCTATTTCAAAATAGGCCGCCCTGAAATACTTAATTACAATTTTCTTCCGCTCATCTCGCTTGGTGACTTCGGATTTCCTTCAGGGCATGCAGCGACCTTTGCGGCACTCGCGACTACGCTCTTTTTCATACATCGCCGTGCCGGCATTTTTGCGGGAATGCTTGCGCTTGTCATAGGCACTGCCCGTATCTTCGCCGGAGTCCATACGCCTCTCGACATTCTCGGCGGCTATCTTCTTGGAGTTCTTGTCGGTATTTTGTTTGGTTTTGTTGCTGAAAAGGTCAGGGGAGGCTTCTCGAAAGCAACGGGTACTCAAAATGTCGCATAGGCACTCGAAAGGCAACGCTGTCTGGCTTGCTAGCCAGCAGCGCCGCTCGTCCGCCGACGCGGACTGTGCGAGGCCTTTCTCGACCCATGCGACATTTTGAGCACCCCGTGCTATTGCAAATACCCCTCATTTCTGTAGAATAACGCACATATTATGTGGAAAAAAAGATTGTGGGCATTCGTCATCCTTATTATAGGCGCAGCAGTAGGCTTTTTTGTATATAAATCAGAACCTGTCAATGGTCATGCTCCGGCAAAACCGGCATTCATGACGTCGTTCTTCGAACGAAACCAGATGCCTTTCAAGCTCGGTCTCGACCTTTCAGGAGGTACTCACCTCGTCTATGAGGCGGATGTTACCGGTATTCCAGCTGCTCAGATCAGTGATTCAATGGAGGTTCTTCGTGATGTCGTTGAGGCTCGCGTGAACTCACAGCAGGTCTCTGGCGTTCTCGGTGTTCTTGAGCCACTCATCCAGATCAAAGAGGGTGGTATCGGCGCTGCGGGGAGTGAACAGCTTATTGTGGATCTTCCTGGTGTGACCAATGTCTCTCAGGCTGAAGCCACAATCGGGCAGACTCCTACTCTTGAATTTAAGCTCAAGAGCGACGCACCAGCTGCTCCTATCCAGGCAACAGTTGGTGCTGACGGACAGGTTACACTTCCAGCCGTAGATCTTTCTACTGGATACACTTCTACTGGTCTTACGGGGCGTTACCTTAAGAGTGCCTCAGTGCAGTTCGATCAGAATACTGGACAGCCATACGTTGCTCTTACGTTCAACGATGACGGCGCTGACCTTTTTGCAAAGATCACTCGTGAGAATATCGGCAAGACACTTGCGATCTTTCTCGATGGGCAGCCTATCTCTATGCCGACTATTCAGCAGGAGATTACGGGAGGACAGGCAGTCATCAATGGCAGCTTTACTCCAAAAGCAGCGAAAGCACTTTCAGACTCGCTCTCATACGGTGCGCTCCCAGTACCAATCCATCTCGTTTCAAGCGAGCTCATTGGACCATCTCTTGGTGCAGCTGCGATGCATGACGGTATAAAGGCGGGAATTATCGGCTTTGCAGTTATCGCACTTTTCTTGATTTTCTGGTACCGTCTCCCGGGTATCGTTGCTGTTTTTGGACTTGCTCTCTATGTGATCATCACGCTTGCAATCTTCAAGCTTCTCCACGTCACCCTCTCGTCAGCATCGATCGCGGGATTCATTATCTCGATCGGTGTTGCGGTGGACGCAAACGTGCTCATCTTTGAACGTATCAAGGAAGAGCTTCGCGGCGGACGCACGACATCTGATGCGATCACGGCAGGCTTCTCTCGCGCATGGCTCTCGATCCGTGACTCAAACTTCTCGACGATCATCACGGCGACGATCCTCTTCTCACTCTTTGGGGGAACGTTTGTGCGAGGATTCGCGATCACGCTCATTATCGGAGTACTCGTGTCCTTGCTCTCAGCTATTCTCATCTCACGTCTTTTCCTTCGGTCTGTTGCGACCAAGGAAGGCACTCGCGCTACTGCATTTCTTTTCGGCTCAGGATTCTCGTCGGCCAAATCCAAGCACGCCGCTACCACTAAATAAAGAATCGTATGTTTATCATCAAACACAAATTCGTATTCCTCGCTATCTCGGCTGTTATTCTTCTTGGTTCGATCCTTACAATCGTCACGTACGGACTCCGTCCAGGTATCGATTTCAAGGGTGGCACGTTGCTTGAGGTCAATTACACAACGGTTCGTCCAGACATCACGACCGTCAATAGTGTTCTTGAAAAGAATCAGCTTGGCGATGCTGTCGCCCAGGGTGTCGGAACGTCCGCACTTTCAGTGAAGAGTCGTGCTCTTTCTGAGACAGAGCGCACCACGCTTGTCCGAGATCTTTCGATCGATGGCACGCATCCGCTTACTGAGACAGGCTTTACTTCAATTGG
>CAIQBF010000086.1 GCA_903869975.1 uncultured bacterium
AATAAGTGTACGTGCAAATAAAATAAGAATGACGTGTGTGAATTATAGCAACCCAACTTCATAAATAAAAATGAAATTTCCGCACGGGGGTAAGAATGTGCGGAGGGTTAAACAAAAAAACAAGACGATGTCTTGTTTTTTGTTCCAATATTTTTTTGCTATTTAAAGCACGATCCGTGCTACCTATTATTTGCGGAGGCGGTGAGATTCGAACTCACGGTACCCTTTCGGATACGACAGTTTTCAAGACTGTTGCCTTCAACCACTCAGCCACACCTCCGTTTGGATACCTTACCTTATTTCTCGGTTTTTTTCAATTTCTGCCATTTTGAGTATACTTACCGCATATGAAATACCTCGGAATAGACTACGGCACGAAGCGGGTGGGGATTGCTCTTTCTGATACGAGCGGCGCACTCGCGCGCCCTGTCGGCGTGCTCAAAAACACGGCTGGGCTTATCGGAGAGATCGAAAGTATCATCGCTCGGGAGGGGGTTGAGAGTATTGTGGTCGGAAGCTCCGAGGGTAACAAGGTTCAGCGCGATATCGACGAGCTTGTCGGGCAGTTGACACTCGCGACATTTCTACCTGTCGATACCATTACCGAGGCGTTCAGTTCTATGGAGGCTCATGGCGCAAAAGGCAAGGAGCGCATGAGTGCCCGGGCAACCAAGGCACCTGAGAAACCAGCTGATCTTGATGCCCGCGCCGCAGCCGTGATCCTGCAGCGATACCTCGATTCGAAGAGCAAGAAGAAATAAGTGCTATAGTGTCATATATATGGAATACGTCAGTTACGATGAATTTAAAAAGATGGATATCCGCGTAGGCACAATCCGTGCAGTTGAGCCTGTCGAGGGCGCAGACAAGCTTTTGAAATGTCAGATCGATTTCGGGGAGCCTGAACTCAGGCAGATTGTATCGGGTATCCGCGAGTTTTTCCCTGAGTATGAAAAGCTCGTCGGTAAGCAGGTGCTCTATATCATAAACCTTGAGCCGCGCACTATTCGCGGAGTCGAGTCTCGTGGCATGCTTCTCGCTGTCGACGGCCTCGATGGCGCTCCGGTATTTCTTGCCCCTGAAGCGGCAGTTGCTCCGGGCGCTCCTGTTTGTTAGAAATCATGGATACACTTCTCCCTCTTATTGAAGCCGCAGGATACATCGGCGTATTCGGGATCGTTTTTATTGAAAGCGGTCTCCTCGTCGGGTTCTTTTTGCCGGGGGATACGCTACTCTTTGCAGCGGGGCTCCTCGCTTCGAAGGGATTTTTCAATATCGTTATTTTGCTTATCGGCACCACTGTTGCTGCTATTGCCGGAGATAGTGTCGGGTACTTTATTGGCAAGAAAATCGGTCCAAAACTTTTTACTCGCGAAGATTCGCGGTTCTTCAAGAAAGAACACGCGTTCCGCGCGCAGCATTTTTTTGATCGTCATGGAAAGAAGACGATATTTCTTTCACGCTTCATTCCGATAGTTCGTACGTTTGCGCCAGTCGTTGCTGGAGTGGGGAATATGCGGTACCGAACGTTTCTTCTATTTAATGTCATGGGAGGTGCCGTGTGGTGCTTCTCTCTTATTCTGGCCGGATATTTTCTTGGAACTGAAATTCCAAACATCGATACCTATATTCTCCCGATAGTTCTCGGCATATTCTTTCTGTCATTTTTACCAGTGATCCGCCAAGTGGTGCTCGCCCGTCGCGAAACCCCCAAGCCGTAGGTTTCCTCAATCCTTTGTTTGGCGTATACTATATATATGATAGAGACGCGTCCTCGCACGTTCCTCATTTCGCCTCCGGCGTTTTTACTCATGCCTGCAGCTGGGATCGACATCTCTGATCGCAGTGTAAAATTTGCCAAGCTTGTGCCTACACTCAAGGGTTTTCGACTCGGTAAATTTGGTGAAGTTCCGCTTGCTGCTGGGATTGTAGAGTCTGGTCGTATTATTGACCCTGAGCGTCTAGCCAGTGTTCTTGCAAAAATGAGGATTGATTACGACCTTTCGTTTGTCCGAGTGGCGCTCCCCGAAGAACAGATGTATTTTTTCCGTACCTCTATTCCTGATGGTTCAAAGGAAATGCTTCACGATACAATAGAGCTTTCGCTTGAAGAGCATGTGCCTATCGCTGCAAGCGAAGCAGTTTTTGATTTTGAAGTTGTCGGACGCCGTCCTATAGCTGGTACTATTTCGAATGATGTTGAGGTTGCGGTTACTGCTGCTGCCCGTTCTACTGTCGAAGGATATACCGACATGTTTCGGAGCGCTGGCCTTACGGTGCTTTCACTTGAGCTTGAGGCGGATGCAGTTTCTCGTACCGTGCTTGATCCTCAAGATACGTTCGCAAACCTTATTGTCGATTTCGGCGAAACTCGCACAGGTATTGCCGTGTCGTATAAAGGACAGATATATTTTACTTCGACCGTAAATATTGGCGGACGCATGCTCACTGAAACACTGGCGAAGCATTTTGGTGTATCGAACGAGGAAGCCGAAACCATGAAGCGCGAATTCGGTTTGCGTCGAGACAGTCCGCATCAGGATCTTTTTTCACTACTGCTCAACAATGTTGCCGTCCTTCGAGACGAGATCAACAAGCATTTTATTTATTGGCATACACACACAGACGAGAACGGCATGGCACGACCCCCTATAGAGCAGATTGTCCTCACAGGAGGGGACTCGAATCTTTCCGGTTTCCCTGATTACTTATCCGCTTCGCTTCACGTAAAGACGGTAGTCGCTGATGTATGGCGCAATATCGGATTGCCTGAGCGTGGAGTGCCAGAACTTTCTAAAAACGACTCTCTTGCGTACGCGACAGCTATTGGACTATCTCTCCATGAGGCAGACGGCGAAGAACCTATATGAGTAATCTACTTCCTCCAAAAGAAAAACATCTCCTTGTTCGTATGTACCGCACGCGCCTTGCGACACTGTTCTTTGTGTCAGGAGCTGC
>CAIQBF010000087.1 GCA_903869975.1 uncultured bacterium
ACCGGTAACCATATCGCAGCTGCCGTCGATCGGACAAACGAGGGGCTTTTTCTTGGTCTTGCAATGGCGGATATATGATGCAAGAGAAATACCAGCAACAGCCACGAGTAATAGGACAAGATCGATAACAATCGGATGTTCGAGCATAGTATTAGAGACGGATATCGTCTATTTTAGCGGCGAGAATAAAATCGTTTTCGGAAAGTCCTCCGATAGAATGCGTTGAAAGTCCGAGCAATACTTTGTTGTACCGGATGTCGATATCCGGATGATGCTGCTCAAATTCAGCAGCATCAGCGACCATGTTTACAAAATCCATCGCCTTGTCAAAATCCTTAAAAACCATTTCTTTTGAGAGGCTCTTCCCGTCAGCAGCCAGCGTCCATCCGGTAAGTTCGCCGACGATTCGCTGGGCAGCCGTCTTTGAAAGCGGCTTCACATCTCCCTCACAGGGAATGCATTTCTTGTCTTTGAGTGTGGGCATGCGTGCATTATACCCGCGAGCGGAGCTTACGATCAAGACTCCATCGTCCCCCACCCTCGATAGCAAGTATTGCAAGAGCTGAAAAGAGCGTGACGTGTGAGTACACTGCTTCCTTGAAAAAGAAGAACGTAAGAGATATGACGACAATAGAAACTACGGCGACAAGGCGTGTGTACACGCCCACGATAATCAAAAGCCCGAGCGCAAGCTCGACAAGACCGGCAGAGAGTACCCACATGTTTTCCGAAACAGGCAGGAAGTTCGTGAGGTTGTGCTGCGAAACAACGAGATCCGAGAGCCCCGGGTTGAGCAGCTTCTCATGCAGTGCAAGGAAGACGAACGCCACACCGAGACCAAGCCGCACGACGGTAGCGATCCATTCCCGACGCTTGAGAGAGGCAGGACGGATCATAGAAATCTGGAGGATGTCATCGACGCCGGGACGAGCGCTCGCGTAGACGAACACACCGACAGCGAGTGCTAGAAAATCAGCATTGCCGATGAGGTACGGCATATGAAAGGCTCCATACAAGAAGAGCCCGATAGCAACAAGCGCACTCGGCACGATAAGGAATCCCATCAAGAAACAAAATCCGAGAGCAAATTGGACGAACGCAAATGCATGACCGCCAGCAAACGTTGGTGAAATAAGTACACCAGCAGTCCCCGCTCCAATGAGCGCGATACCAAGCGCGAGGCGTATGATCCATGGAATATATTCGTTGTACGAAGCGAGGCGCGCGACGATGCGGTCGAAAAATGCACGGATAGGTACAATCTTACGCGCAGCAATAAGGAGCGCTGCTACCACAATGATAGTAACAAACATGATGGCAAGATCAGACGGAGTACGAAAGGGTGCGAGCACAAAGCCCCAGTCCATTCCCGAGTGAGACGAGACTTCCTCAGGAGTAATAACATACGCGACATGCGCCGAGACAGCCGCTGGTAGTCCAAAAACAAAAGCCGCCACAAGAACCCACATATTCTTTTTCATATGCGTATTATACCACTTTCCGATAGGCGCTATATTCCCGCGACTCCAAAAAGTATTCCAACCCCGTAGGTAACCACCATAGCGAGAACTCCACCTAGAACAACCCGACCCATAGCGATGAGCTTGTGCGCCCCGCCAGCATACGCGCTTAGTCCGCCAGTAATCATAAGCGCAATAATAACCGAGATAAATGTCATCGGAATCCTGAGTGACGCAGAGGAAAGAATGACCGCAGCGATAGGAATTATCGCTCCAAAAAGAAACGCGGCACCAGATGCATACGCCGCATGCCAGGGATTCGTGAGATTATGCGGATCAATACCAAGCTCGGCATCGACATGGGCGGCAAACGCGTCATGTTCAGTAAGTTCGCGCGCGACGATTTCGGCAGTCGCACGAGAAAGGCCCTTTTTTGCATATAGGCCGACGAGCTCTTCAAGTTCTTGCTCTGGATAATTATCCAATTCAAAACGTTCTTTTTTAAGCAAAGCTTTTTCGGTATCACGCTGAGCGCTAACAGAAATATACTCACCTACTGCCATCGAAAGCGCGCCTGCAACAAGCGCAGCAACTCCTGCCGTCAGGATAAAGCTTTTTGTGTTTGAAGCTCCTGCGACACCGACAACAACGGCTGAAACTGATACGATACCGTCGTTGGCGCCAAGCACTGCGGCGCGAAGAGCGTTGAGTCGTCCGCCAAAAGAAGAAAAGTGTGGTTCTGCATGCAAAGACGGATCCAAATGTGTTGTCATATATACCTAGTATACACCACGTCTAGCTCACACGAGCTTTCATGTACGTTTTAAGAACTTTCCAAATTTTCGCATGCATTTCTGGCAACGATCTTCCTCCGTATTCTCCGATTGCACCTATATAGCGAATAAAAGCATCACTTTCCTTTTGCCCATACGCACTCAAAACCATGGCATCCAAATCACCGAGAAAATTCTTTCCCAG
>CAIQBF010000088.1 GCA_903869975.1 uncultured bacterium
CGGTGTCATGTTCGGCAATCCAGAAACGACCCCAGGCGGAAAGGCGCTCAAGTTCTACACATCTATCCGTCTCGACATCCGCCGCATCGCGCAGATCAAAAATGGTGTAGAGGTTGTGGGCGGCCGCACACGCGTAAAGGTCGTGAAGAACAAGGTCGCTGCTCCATTCAAACAGACCGAATTCGATATCATCTACGGTGAAGGTATCTCCTACGAGGGAGAACTCATGGCTCTCGGCGAGAAGATCGGCATCGTCAAGAAATCTGCCGGAGGATCGTACACGTACAATCCTGATGAAAAAGAAGAGGTTAAAATGGGTCGCGGGTATGACGCTACACGTACATTCCTCCGTGAAAAAGAAAACGCCAAGATCGCTCGAGATATCGAAAAGACTATCCGTTCGCGTTTCGGCGATATCCAGGTAGCAAGCGCGGGAGAATAAATCACTCAAATAGTGTCGAGAGATACAAATGTGCCCCACCATTTTTTTGGTGGGGCTTGTTTGTTTTTGAGTGCTTAGTTGACCTAAGCAGGAACTTGGAGACTGATTTTTTGCTTGTCAGCTTCCACTCTCTGAATGAACGCTGACACTTGTCCGCGATCATACCGCGGGAATTTTTGCATGATCTCGGGAATAAGCGAATGCAGGTATAATATACCCTCTTCATTTATTCGTAAAATCAAGTTGGTATATGCCAAATATGGCATCGCACCTTTTTTTACACGCACATATTCTGCGATTAACACGTGGTCGAGATACTCCACTACTTCAGCTATTGAAGCATTAAATATCTTCGTCGCTGAACATGTTTTGACCATGTTTTTATGGTATTCATTAATATTCTCTGGCAAAGTGTCCATATGAGAACTTTGCAAAAGCGGCCATACATCATGGGCTATCCTACCGAGTTCATTATTCGTTGGTGTGTGCATAGTTTTAAATTTTAAAGAATCATATGCTTCCTAGACCTATGCGTCAATACGCAGCTTGAAATAAAAGGCATTTTCAGCTAGAATCCCCCTATTAGCAGCGAACCAGCTTTAATACCTAATCCCCTTATGGCCAAACTCGAATACAACGAAATCCGCGCCGGAAAGATCATTATTCACAACGATGAGCCGTGTGAAGTGCTCGACAACCATGTCGCCCGCACGCAGCAGCGCAAGCCACAGAACGCGGTAAAACTCCGCTCTCTCAAGAGCGGCAAGGCCTACAACGAAGTCTTCCACGTATCCGACAGCGCTGACGAAGCAGATCTTGAGAAACGCGAGGTCAAATTCCTCTTCACAAACAAGGGAGAATACTGGTTTGCAAATCCTAAGAATCCAGGAGACCGCTTCAAAATGGACGAGAAACTTCTCGGCGACAAGGTCAAATTCCTGAATCCAAACGAGAACGTCACCGCCCTCATCTGGACCAACGATGACGACGAGGAGGAAACAATCGGTGTTTCCCTCCCAGTCAAAATGACCTTCACGGTCAAAGAAGCTCCTCCTGCTATCAAGGGCGACACTCGCACCGGCGGCTCAAAGCAGGTCACGCTTGAGAATGGTGGTGTGATCAACGTCCCCCTCTTCGTGGATGTCGGCGACAAGATCGTGGTCAACACGGTTACGAACGAATACGTCGAGCGAGCATAGTACTCAAAATAGCAAAAAGCCCCGAACAAAATTTTCAAGGCAGCGAAGACTGCGCAGAAAATTTTGTTCGGGGCTTTTTGTTTACGTAAACCTTACTTCTGAATATACGGGATAAGTCCCATGAAGCGAGCGCGCTTTACAGCAAGAGCGACTTTGCGCTGATTGCCGGACGAAAGTCCTGTGCGGCGGTGCGACATGATCTTTGCAGTCGGTCCGAGGAACTTTTTGAGAACCTCGATATCCTTATAGTCGACGTGCTTGATGTTGTTTGATGAGAAAAAATCTTGTTTCATTTTTTAGGATCGTGCTACTAGTAATGGTTTCGGGTTAGAACGGGATGTCTTCAGCGTTGATATCGTCATCGGGATAGTCGATAGTCTCGACGTCCTTGCCTGCGTTTGCGGGACTGTTGCTCTGTGGATCATTCGATCCGGCAACTGCTCCGCCAGCGCTTGCGGTGCCTCCTTTCGGTCCAAACTGGACGCGGTCGGCGACGATCTCAGTGCGGTAATTCTTCTTGCCGTCCTTATCGTCCCAGCTGCGAGTCTGAATGCGGCCTTCTACCATGAGGGACGAACCTTTCTTGATATATTGCGCGACGGTCTCAGCCTGGCGGCCGAATACGACGATGTTGTGAAAGTCGGTCTGCTCTTTCTTTGCACCGTTCGCATCTTTCCAGACGCGGTTCGTAGCAAGTGAAAGCGAAGTGACTTTGGCGCCGGATGGCAATGCTTTGATCTCCGGGTCTCGAGTAACGTTACCTATGATGATGGCTTTGTTGAAAAACATATCATTAGCTTGGGTGGAGCGGATTGCTCAGCCCCATACCCTATTAGTGTTGTTAACGACTCTCCTCGCACGTGAGAAGCACTATTATGCGGCAGTCTCGACAGTCTTTGTGTCGACGAGAGCTTCGATCTCGCGATCGATCTCTTCCTTCGTCATTTCAGGAGCACCAGGAATTTCCTTGCCTGACTCATCCTTGCGGCGGCGTACAGATGGAGCACGCTTTGACGCGATCGTGTTCTCGCGAACAGTCGAGATGAGGAGGTGGCGGATAACGTCGATGCGGAGGCGAAGCATAGCGTCGACTGCAGCGACCTTCGAGCCTTCAAGCTCGAACTTGATCCAACCGAAATACCCATTGTTGAAGCGCTCGATCTTGTTGTTGATCGTCTTCTCCATCGTGTATGCAAGTGGCATGTGCTTTGGAAATTCTTCCGAAACAGCAATAGCACCCTTGTCGAGGATAGATGTCTTGAGATTGCCGAATACTTCAGCAAGCCCGTCTTCCGTGATGTCTGGTACGAGAAGGAATCCGACTTCGTAAACGCCGTTGTCGGAGACTTCCGTCTGTGTCATTTCTTCCATAGTAACTGCGGTAAAACCGCGAAAAAACATTGTAATAAGGCCTTATATAAGGCTTTTGTCTTGTTTCGGACCATTGCGATAGGGATTCAGTGCCCTATCGAACAAGACGAGGTTACATTACCATGAGATTTGAGATATCGCAATAGAATGCCTAGAAACCAAAAACACGCTTAGCATTCGCGACAAGCTGCTTTGAAACAGTCTCTTCATCGAGTTCTTTGATGCGGGCGATGGCTTTGACTATCTCTCGTACATGAATGGGTTCGTTACGCTTGCCTCGGAATGGCGTCGGCGTGATGTATGGGCAGTCGGTTTCGGTCAGGAGCATGTCGAGCGGTGTGTTGCGGACGACTTCGTCGTAGTCGTGAGTAAAGGTAAGGACGCCAGTGAATGAGAGCGTGAAGCCCATGTCGAGGAAGAGCTTGGCTTCTTCCCAGGTGCCTGCAAAGAAATGGATGTCCCCTTTTACTTTTGCATGCTCGCGCAAAATATCCGCCGCATCTTTGTATGCATTGCGGATATGGCACATGAGAGGTTTGCCAACTTTGTTGGCGACTTCAATGTGTTGAATGAAAATCTTTTTCTGGCGTTCAATGATCTCGAG
>CAIQBF010000089.1 GCA_903869975.1 uncultured bacterium
GCCTCCAATTCTTTGTATCGCTGTTTAAAGTCCTGAGTCTTTTCCTTTTGCTTATTCTCCATGACATTGAGTGCCTTTGAAGTACCCGCAGTAACAAGAATGCCTCGTACGAGACGAAGACCGATCCCAACCGCGCCGTAAGCTCCTCCAGAAACAGCACCGAGAGCAGCCGAGCGAACAAGCTTTCCAAGGCGATACGTAAACGGTTTTTCTACTCCGTGCTCGTCTTTGATTTTGATAAACCGTATTGGAATTTCTGGACCCCAATCACCGAGCTTGTTGTATCCCTTTGCAAGAGTACCTCCCATATACTTCAGATCTACGCCGAGATCCATAGTTTTTATGAGCGTTTTCTCCCAGAGTGATTTCTTCTCCGGCCCCATGCGATCAGCACGACCTTGGTTGAGCAGGAGTGTTTCTCTCTCTTTCACTTCAAGGTATCGGCGAGTTCGCTTCCGTCCGAGCTCTTCCCACCCAAGGGAAGACTCAAGCGAACCTTGCGAATCCATTTGCCGTTCCACTTCGAAGTTATACTCATTAATGAGCTTAAGCGTCATTTCCTGGTGCTGTTTCTCAAGCTTCGCTACCTCTTTGCGATTCGGATGTTTGTTTTCTTCGCGGATTTTGTTGACGTCTACATCAGAGAAAAAGTCTTTCACTGCGCCGACACCGATTGCGGTTTTGCGCTTAAATGAATTCCAGAGGCCTTTTTCTTTGTTGTATCGTGCGAGCTCGTCGAGATACCGTTCACGCATGAGGTCAAGCTCACGCTCCATATCTGCAGCGGTTTTCTCTTTACTCTTTTCTGCTTCCAAAATAATAGGAAGAAGCCGTTCCCCCGGCTCGCGATTCGGCTTCTCTCCCGTGACCTGCTCGATCAAACGGTCTTTGTCTTCATCGGGGATAGCAAGCGCCTCAATCTCCGCTACAACATCGCTCGGCGAGCGAGTCGGCGTCGACTTAATATTTATGATTTCATCATTAATCCGGTCGAGCGTTGCTCTCATTTGTGCTTCGAGGTCTGTATCTTCTCCAGAAGACGACACACCAGGAACCCCCGAGAGAAGTCCGTCTGTTTTCTTTTTGAGTTCTGCGACAGTTGTTTCTATAGTCATAGTAGATATTCGTTAGATTGATTCACTGTTATTTCTTCCCCTTCGGAATAATGCCTGCGCGATGCGGGGAACCTTCTTGGGCGGATTGGATTTCTTTCCGACGATATCCCTACTAGTCGTATCCGCTCGTGCCGTGTCTTGTCTGGGTTTGAGCGAATCGGGTCGAGCGACAGAATCTTTTTTCGGAGAGGGCTTCTCTACAATGATGTCATCATAATATGAAGTTTCGGGAATAGCACCTGCAGCTTTTCCATATTCAATCTTTTTTTCTTTTCCAAAACGAGGGACTTCATATTTGAGCGGATATGCACCCCGTGGCTTCTCAAGCGTATTCGTCTTGGGGTCAAGAGAGTATGCTACGGTATCATCCGGAGTCACATACACATCCACGCCGCTCTCATATTCCGGGGAGCTGAATGTTGGTGCAAGGAATTTTTCCCAATTCTCTTCCGAGATATTGATACAGCCGAACGATCGGCGATTGTCACGAATATCTTTGGACGCAAGAGCCTTCGTACGCTCTGCAAGATCTCCTTTGTATGTTGCATGAATAGAGAAGTGCGAGAATTCTACAGCTGTCGTGGAATCAAGCTCCATGATCTTTCCCCCATAACTCGTCTTTCGATCATGACTCACCTTGTCGGGATTCTGGAGATTGCCGCGATAATGTCCCGACGGCGATGTCGCACCATCTGCAATATCGGCATCAGGGAATGCCACATTCACATCCTCGCCCTTCATTTTACCCAACAGCATCGGGAACGAAGCGACAATCTTTTTGTCTTTGCCAAAAATATAAAATGTTGCCGATGGTTTGTCTGGCACAACGAACGCGCGCTCATGCACGCTCGCCGCGTACGCGTACACTCGCTTGAGGTTCGAGGACGGCAGTGCATTGTATGTCACCATATCCATCGTCTTGGTGAGATCGACATCTTGGGTGAGCAAGCGGTGAGTGAAATCCTTCACCACGCCCTCAGCGCCAGCAATTGCAGAGGCACCAAACACCGCAGCCCTACTGAAACCAAAAGGGTTTTCGACAGGAGCCTTTGGTGTCTCAACTGTACGCGTTTTCTTTTCGGGAGTAGGTTCTTTTTTGAGTCCCTTGTCACTCGGGAAAAATACCGAGGAACCAGCCGCCCAAAAAAGCCCGATAACCGCGGGCTTGAGCAATGGTTTTACTTTCGAACGGAGAATCTCCTTGATCTTAGGCATGATCGGATATCCCATCTCCTCGCGCACAATCTGGTTCTGTAAGAATACCTTCGGATCAGTTTTGACTTCTTCTGCTTCAATCGGTAGCGGTTCAATCTCTGCCATCGCCTCCTCCATAAATACAAGCTCAGGCCCCGTAAGGCTTTCAACGGCAGTTTCAAATGTATCCTCGATAAACCGTACGTTCTCCGGGACGGCAGGTGCTTCTTCTTTGTTTTTCTCCCACACGTTTATCATGCCACCGAGAGTACTCTCAGTTGCAGCAACTGCATCAGGCGTATGCGTAGCAATCGTGTGTATAGCGAGATCACTTGAAAGATCTTGCATGGTAAGCACCGCTTCGTGACCAGCTGGTCGTATTACTCGCGAACCACTCAACCGCGTCAGCATGTCGTTGAGTTCGGCTTTGAGCGATTCCAAATGAGCGAGCCGAGCTTCGCGCTCAGCCTTCTGTTGTAAATAATTACGGACAAGAGCCTCCGCTTCAAGCACTGCACTTTTCTCGCGCTCTATAGTGGTGACCATACTCCGTATAGTATATGCCGTGCTTGAGAGCATTGTCAAAAGGATATCTCCCGTTTAGGCGTGCGTTCCTGCGACCCAGCCGGTGGTCCAGCAGAGCTGCAGCGAATACCCGCCACTCGGACGGTTTATATGGAGCAAATCCCCCGTCACCGAAAGGTTTGGAATAATTTTGGATCGCATCGTCTTTGTATCTATTTCAGAAAGCGTCACGCCGCCATCCGCTACCACAGCACGGTCATAGCCCATGAGTCCCGTGACAGTAATCGGTAATGCTTTGAGCGTATCCACGATCGTGCGGCGTTGCTCCTTGGTAATGCTGTGTACTTTTGTATCGAGATCGATCGATGCCGCAAGGAGCATCTCTACGCCGGGAGTCATTCCTTCAGGCACGATCTCTTTTAAGATATTCTTGAGCATCTTGTTTTTATGCGTATCAAATACTTTTGTGATTGAAGCATCGAGTGCGCCGATCTCCGTATCCGGATACGAGTCGATGCGTGCCGTCACGAGCCCTTCCCGCAACAGGTCGCCGACCATGCTTGCCGAATTGAGAATAAGCGGACCCGAAAGTCCGAAATGCGTAAAGAGCACTTTCCCCGTCTTGGAAAAAGCTTTCACGCCGTCCTTATAGAAAGTAATCTTCATGAATGAAAGTGAAACACCAGAAAGCACGTGCGACCACTGTCCGCTTGTCGCAAGCGGCACGATAGTAGGCGTCGGTGTTTTTACTGTGTGATGCAGCTCTTCGAGCCAGCCAAAACCGTCGCCCGTAGAACCAGTCTCCGGGTGGGACACGCCGCCGGTCGCGAGTATGTAGTGCTCCGCCGTGAAAGTGCCGGCGGCGGTCGCAACCCCCGCAATCCGATTCCCCTCAACCAGTATTTTCTTCACCGCGCAATTCGCACGAATCGTAACTCCGCCCTTTTTCAAATACGAAAGCAGCGTGTTGCACACATCCGTAGACTTCTCCGTATGCGGGAACGCACGATTGCGAGCCTGCACGACGAGCGGCAGTCCGCGCGATTCAAAAAAAGTAAACGTGTCTTTCACACCAAACTGCGAAAGCGGCGAAAAAAGAAAGTGCGAAGCCGCGCCGTAATTCGCTACAAAAGCGCGGGTATCATAGGTCGCGTTTGTGATGTTACAGCGGCCACCGCCGGAGATCTTAAGCTTCTCGCCAAGGTGCTTGTTCTTCTCCACAAGAAGCACGCGCTTCCCAAGATCAGCCGCGCGCCCAGCCGCTATCATGCCGGAAGCGCCGCCGCCGATTACGAGCACGTCAAAATGTTCGGAAGATGTGTGCATAGAGTAAAAACTGCTGTCTAGTATAGTAACACAGATTTATGAAAATGGCTAGGGATTCGACCGCATACAAAAAAAACTACCCAACATTTGAATGTGGGTAGTTTTATTATTTGTGTAGCTTTGAGGCTACTTCGCGTCCTTGCGAGCAATGGCGTATTTTTCGTCGACTAGCGGCTGAATCGCCGCTATGAACGAAGTGATACCTGTGGTATCTTTTGTCGCCATGTACCAGCTCTTGGCTGAATTTACATCACGACGAGTCAGGACATATGTCTGTGTCTTTTTTCCTTTTTGGATGACAGACACTTTTAATCCAGTGTCCGTACGATTTACAAAAAGGTTGGGGCATCCAGCTCCCTTCTTTCCATCACGATACGTCCAAATCTGGACAGAGTCGTCATTAAAAAGATCGGTAAGGAATCCAGTTCCTTTAATCTTTACCTCTTGAGCGTTCGAAGATGTATTGTTCGAAACGAGGGCGATACATGTAGTGATCGCGAAAATTACTTTTTTCATATTATTTAGTTTTTAAAGACGCTTGTTTGTTTAGCCCGTCTTATTTATATAATAGCATATATAAAAATAAAAGTCAATACCCTACCCCAACCCCTCTAGAGACTCCAGGGTAAAAAAAGTAAAATATCC
>CAIQBF010000090.1 GCA_903869975.1 uncultured bacterium
CGATATTTCTTTTAAGCTCACACCTTCTTTGAAACGAAGCATGAGTGCGGTGTCCTCATCATCCGTCCAGGGCATATATGCTTTTGGATATTTCAAACGAATTTTCGCCATCTTTTCAGCCCACGATGATTTGTTTGGGTCACTTTCTATATCTTCTTCTCCTTCTCCATCTACTTTTGCTTTTGGAAGCGGCGAAGCCTTCTTTTCCACAAAAATTTTGCCACCCATCCGCAGGACAAATTCACGCTCAAGCGTAGCCTGCTCATCTTTTGGCAATTTTCCAAAAAGAGATTCATTGTCGGCACTTTCCTCCTGTAATTTTGTGTCAAGCTTGAGCACTACTGGATCGACAGCGAGCGCCGTATCGCTATACCCTACAAGACGAATACCTGCAAGCGTCCGAACGCGAGAAAGAGCCACATACCCCATCCCATACGCAAAGGTTTTCGAGAGATCGATCTCAGCAGAATCAAGGCTCATGCCTTGGCTCTTATGAATAGTGATCGCCCACGCAAGCCGAAGTGGATACTGCGTAATACTGGCCTTCACGCGACCGTTTTCTTCGACTTCCCATTCAACAGCGCCGACAGCAATACGCTTCCCTGTTGCATAGATTTCCACGACCGGCTCACCGCGGGTATCGAATCCGGTTATCACACCGCGAGTACCGTTTACGTACCCTGCTTCATAATTATTTTTTATAAACATAACCTCGGCTCCCGTTTTGAGCATGAGTTGCTCAGGCGCAAGGCACGATTTCTTGAGCGCAGCTACGAGCGGCTCGCTACCGCGGCCGCTCATCACGAATTCTTTTGTCGGACTCTCAAGCTTCTGCAGTTCAGTATAATTGATAGCATCCACGTCAATGTTGTGCGTATAGAGCTTGGTTGGCAGCACAGCAGAAACGCTCGCATGCAGTCGACTCTTGATCGATTCCGTATGCGCTTCTAAAACAGCATTCGCGCGCATCGCATTGAGAATCTCCAAGAACGCATCATCTTCCTGACGATGCTGTTCAGTGAGGTAGCAGATAGCGGGCTTCATCGCGCGCCAGGCGCGCGAATGAATAACCATGTCGCTCGTCTCTTCCTCCTCCGCTTCCTCTTCAAAATTTTCGATCACCGTCTCTCCGCTATCATAATCAACAAACATTTCCTGCTGATACATCGAAGGCTCTGCCGCAACCGGCTTCTTGGGAGCAGGCCCTCGCACGGTTCCCGATTTGGTCACTGGCGGCAACTGAAAAAAATCTCCCGACAAGATCACCTGTAATCCACCGAACGGCAAATCGTTGCGCTTAAAGCGGCGACACACAGCCTCCACCATATCGAGCCGATGCGCGTGAAGCATTGAAACCTCATCGATAATAAGCACGCGCGCCTTTTCAAAACGCTTCCAGAGATATTGCTTCTGCTCAAGCATGTCGAGATCGCTATCGGTCAAATATTCGCGAATACCAATGCCCGCCCAACCATGAATGGTCTGGCCGTTCATATGCGTAGCCGCAATACCCGTCGACGCGGTAATAGCGACAGGAATACTGCGCTCATCAAGCCATTTGATATATTCACGCAAAGTATGCGTCTTACCGCTTCCAGCCGAACCGGTCAGGTACACATTCACACCGGTCTTCATAACGGAAAGGGCTTGCGCTTGGGTCATATAGTGAGAGTATACCGCAAAGATGCCACTTGCGGATTATTTTAAAAGATGTGTAATAAGAGCGATCATCTGCTCCTTTTCTTCTGGTCGACTTTCCGCAACAAGCAACGCGAGGGCTGTTAATGCCGCCGCACCCATCACGATACTTCCATCCTTCCGAGAAAGCGCACTATTCAGATCCAAAAAACGGATAAAAACAAAAGCTCCCGAACGTTTGTTGCCGTCAAAAAACGGGTGGTCCTTGATAATAAAGTACAAAAGATGCGCAGCCTTGTCTTCAATGCTTCGATAGAGTTCCTCGCCGTTGAATGTCTGGTATACGGTACGTAAAATCCCGGCAAAGGTATTCTCACGCTCAACAGCGAACAGTTCCCCCGCTTCACCTTTTCGAATAAGTTCAGTCTTCAACGAAGAAAGAGATCCAATTACTTCCTCGTAGGCAAGATGCTTGGATTTTTTCTTTCCTGAGCGCTTCACAAGCGTTCCAGTATCATACTCATTAAGTGTAGTCCACGTATCGGCATACTGGCGGATGACGGAAAGCAGACCTTCTGCTACATCACTTGAGAGCCGTTTATCCCGAACACTTGTAATGAGGTGGATCGTCTTTTGTAATTCGGATATTTTTGCCGTTGTATGGACGAGGCGTTTCTGATCTAAGGTATACCCCTTGAACAAGTGCTCTTTTAGAATTTTTGTTGCCCAAATGCGAAAATATGTTGCTTGTTTTGAATTGACACGGTAGCCGATGGCAATGATCGTATCAAGATTGTAAAACTGAGTTTTATATTTTTTCCCGTCGACAGCAGTATGTTCCAAAATGGAACATACTGCTTTTTCTATAAGCTCGCCCTCCTTCAAGATATTACTGATATGCTTCGTGATCGCAGGCCGTTGCACGCTAAACAACAAAGCGATCTGTTCTTGTGTAGCCCAAATAGTCTCCTTTCTCCAATCACCTCTAAACTCAATCGCTCCGCCCGCTCCCTGATAGATAATCAAACCTTTCTTTTTTTGTACTTTCTTCATGCCCACAATCATACTCACGGGGCATAGTGAATATATAAAGAAAAAATATAGAAACCGTTATTTCTGTATCCTCAACCGATCGAGTCCGTGTGTGTCGAATTCTTGCGCGTATTTTTCGCAGTATTCATGCACTTCTTCGGGTAGCCATTTGTCGCCCTCTGTTTCAAGATCTTTGCGTTCGGCTGGATCAAGCGTGGCATAGAAATCGCGTTGTCCAAGACGAGTCTCAAGCTCGGACCAGAACGCTTCCTCGTCGTATTCGTTCATCATTGATTCGATCTCACTCGAGACTTTTTCTGCTGGAGCGAAGCTCCCGGCCACATCTTCAACCATCTCGTCAAGCTCAAAGGTCTCAACATTTGAAAGCAGGTATTCTTGCATGGCGAGTGCCTGCACAAACGGCAAGCCGCGCGCCTCAAGCACCTCTTCTTTGACGCGACTGCCGAGCATCACGAGCTTTATGAGCTCGCGGTACTGGTTTTTGGAGAGTTCAATCTTCATGCCTTACAGACTAGCGGAAAATCGCTTATCGCACAAATCTAGCGAAGAATGCCTGAAAGTTCAGAAAATGCGATCGGCACCTCTGATTCTCCAGCAACATATGCGGCAACCTGGTATGGAGGAAACAGCAAAACGAGATTCTTTCCATTCACGTAGAAAAATTGAAGTACGTTAGATTTCGGAGCCGTTCCCTCGCGAACCCAATCAAGCTGCTGCTCATCGAGTGGCGATTCAAAACGTTTGGCGAGATCTTTTACGAGGTAGGCATACGAAATCTTGGAGAGACGATCAAGATACTGACTGCCCGGAACAAAAAGATCCGCGAGAGCGAGCTCGGTGCCATCCGCATTAAACGTAAACGTCTTATATGAAGTGTTCGGATGCGCACCGCCGGTGTCTTCAAAAATCTGATACACAACCGAGACCCGTCCCTCAGATACATATCGTGTATACGTAACGTCATACGAGTACTTTCGATGCTGTTCGCGCAAGCGTGCCTGTTCCTCTACCGTGAGCATCTCATCGGTGCTCGCAAGAAAAGCATTCTGCTGATTCATGATCCACCCTTCCATCGTAGCGCGAGCTTTCGCACTAGCAGCCACATCCAGGCCAAGCGTAGCGGGATACGTTGTTTCAACAGTATAAAATTCAGCTTCTTTCTTGTAGTAAAAATCTCCGGCGTCAGTCCGTACGGCTCCCTGAATAGAGGAAACAGAAGTAGCATCCTGCATTGGCTGTGATTTCACAGAGATTCTCGAGAGCTGCCACGCTGCGAGCACAAGAATACTCACCGCAAGAACGATGACGGCAATTTTTTTGTATACCATAGGAGCGAAGTATATCACACGAAAAATCCCTCTCGTACGAGAGGGATTTTTCTAAAACAATACCGTCCTATTTTGTCTCAGCGTCCTGCACATTGTCCTCGGCCTTATTGACCTCAGGATTCTGTGGCTCAGCAGTTGTGCCAGTTTCTGGCTGTGCTCCCGCCTTCTGCATCGCCTCGCCGATCTTCATCATTTCATTCGAGAGAGCTTCAGTTGCTTTCTTGATAGCATCAAGATCGCTTCCCTCTTTCGCTGTTTTGACTTCAGCAATCTTTGCTTCAACGGCAGTCTTCACGTCATCTGGTACTTTGTCGCCAGCATCTTTGAGAGATTTTTCTGCTGTAAATACCATCATATCGGCGGTATTCTTTACATCTGCAGCATCTTTCTTTTTCGCGTCTTCATCAGCATGAAGCTCGGCGTCTTTCTGCATCTTCTCAATCTCTTCCTTGGAGAGACCTGAGCTTGCCTCAATGCGGATACTCTGAGATTTTCCGCTAGCCTTGTCTTTTGCAGTAACGCTCAAGATACCGTTCGCATCAACATCGAACGTAACTTCAACTTGCGGCATTCCGCGCGGTGCTGGTGGAATTCCTTCGAGCACGAATCGGCCGAGAGATTTGTTGTCGGCAGCCATTGGACGCTCACCCTGCGAAATATGGATTTCAACCGATGTCTGATTGTCTGCCGCAGTTGAGAACACCTGAGATTTCTGACTTGGAATAGTCGTGTTCTTCTCAATGAGCTTCGTAGAAACGCCGCCGAGTGTCTCAATACCGAGCGAAAGCGGGATCACATCAAGGAGAAGCACATCACGTACATCTCCCTTGAGCACGCCTCCCTGTACAGCAGCACCGAGCGCGACAACTTCATCAGGATTTACGCCCATGTTTGGCTTCTTGCCGAAATATTTCTCAACCTCTGCCTGAAGCATCGGCATGCGAGTCTGACCTCCCACGAGAATGACTTCATTGATCTCGCCTACCTTGAATGGACTTGCATCCATCGCGCGACGCGTGATCATCATGGCACGATCAGTGAATTCACGAGTGAGATCTTCGAGCTCAGCACGCTTCATTGTGCGTACGAGGTGAAGTGGTCCGGCTTCT
Source organism: uncultured bacterium (assembly GCA_903869975.1). Taxonomy (GTDB): domain Bacteria; phylum Patescibacteriota; class Minisyncoccia; order Phycocordibacterales; family UBA9973; genus CAITQP01. Next base: position 5,129 of record CAIQBF010000090.1, read on the forward strand.
CCGCTTGTGATAAACGGAATATTGATCTCAGATTCAATAGCAGTCGAGAGTTCAATCTTGGCCTTCTCAGCAGCATCGTCGAGACGCTGGCGAGCGAGCGGATCCTTGCGGAGATCGATGCCGTTTTCTTTCTGGAATCCTTCAGCGAGCCAGTTCATGATCTTCTGGTCGATGTCCTTACCTCCAAGGTGAGAATCTCCATCGGTTGATTTGACCTCGATAACATCATCACCCACTTCGAGAATCGAAACGTCGAATGTTCCTCCTCCGAAGTCGAACACGGCGATTTTCTCATTTTTATTTTTGTTGAATCCGTACGCGAGTGCAGCGGCAGTCGGCTCGTTGATGATGCGCTTCACCTCAAGTCCCGCGATCTTTCCGGCGTCTTTCGTTGCCTGGCGCTGCGTGTCATTGAAATACGCAGGCACCGTAATGACGGCTTCCGTAACTGGCTCTCCAAGGCGAGCTTCAGCATCAGCTTTGATCTTCTGGAGAATCATTGCGGAAATTTCTTCCGGACGAAGCCACTTCTCGACCATCTTCACTTCAATGCCACCATTTGCAGCCTTACGAACTTCGAATGGCACCGACTGAATATCCTTCTGAACATCCGCCTCGTCAAACGTGTGTCCGATGAAGCGTTTGATCTGGTAGATCGTATTTTTTGGGTTTGTGATGCTCTGACGTTTTGCAGTAACACCCACGAGACGATCGCCCGTCTTACCTTCTGCAATGATCGACGGAGTCGTGCGCTGACCTTCTGCGTTCTCAATGATCTTCGGCTGTCCGCCTTCGATTACTGCAAATGCACTGTTTGTCGTACCCAGGTCGATTCCAATGATTTTTGACATATATTTCTATGAATTACTATTAATTTTTAACAAAATGAATGCGAACCCCCTGAGTATATACCCGCTATTTATTTTTGACAAGTTTTTAGCGAACGCGAAAACTATGTTGAATTATATAATACATATGGTAGTATCGAGCTATGGCAAAAAAGGCAGATTTCTCAAAGAAAATCCTTAACTCACTCTCAGGAAAGAAGGCGGTGAGCATCCCCGACCTGCGCGCCGTAGTCTCTTCGACAGGCTCAAAACAGGCCAAGACAGGCCTTCCGGCACAAACCTACGCCGTTACTCGCAGTCTCAAGAATTTGGCCGATACGGGGCTTATAGAGACTCTTGCCGCGGGCCAAGGCGAGTTTGCCCGCCTCACGCAAAAAGGCCGCCAGAAAGTGGCGGCGCTTAAGCTTGATAGCCGAGAGAGCCTGTCTAACCCCAACTGGGATGGCAAGTGGCGTATTGTGCTTCTCGACCTGCCGGAAGACCGCAAGTCCGAGCGCGAGAGTCTGCGCTACCTGCTCAAAAAGGCCGGGTTTATCCGCCTCAAGAATTCCGCCTGGATATCCCCTTTCCCATTTGAGTTTCTTTTTCAGAATATAAAAAAAGATTTTGGCTTTACAACGGAAGTCATGATCGTCGTTACTGAATCTATTGATCCGGAGACGGATGCTGATTTACGCGCGACCTATGGAATGAGGTAGTACACGCGTATCCTATTCTAGGATACTCACTTCCGGATGCTCGGATACTCGAGACAGCTGTTCCCAAAACGGATGCAGAATTTTTGCACGGAACTCATAGTAGTCCTTGTCCGTAAAAGTATGCGTCGAATTATAGACAGCCTGGAAATACGGAAAGTTACGATCATAAAAATCTCCGTCAGGAAAAAGCTGCGGATATTTCTCGACCATAGCTTCAATAGAACGGAATACGGTACCGAAATGATTCTGTTCAAACAAACTTTCCATCTTTTTATATTTCGGGTTCTCAGCATACACCGGACGCTCGTTTGCCGATGATTCTCCTCCATTTGTTGATTCTGTATTGATCGGGTTCATGCCACTATTGTACTACTTCTTCTCCCATACTTTCACGCGAGCGGGGCGAATAACACGCGAACCCATCTTGTATCCTTTTTGCATAATCTGTGCGATTGAGTGCTGCTTGGATTCGTCGTCTGTCGGAATCGTATCAACAGACTCATGAAGATTTGCGTCCGGCATAGCGCCAAGCTCAGGAGCGATCTCGGATACTCCGTTCTCGGCCAAAACTTTTACGAGCTGTTGATGAATATATTCAACGCCAGTACGCCAAGTCTTGTCGACTTTCTCCCAGGCTTCTTTGTTACTGAAAGCCATATCATATGCATCGAGCACCGGAAGAAGCTCTTCAGTGAAGCGTTCTCGAGCAAGTACGAGTGTCTCTTTGCGGCGATCATCCTCGCCTTTTTTGTAATTTATAAAGTCAGCACGCTCTTTCTGCCAATTGGTGAGATAGTCAGTTTTTTCTGTTTGTGCGATCTTTAGATCGTCGCGAAGTTTTTTGATCTTGTCGCGAGAGTGCGCCTCGCCTTCCCCTTCGGCTGTGTCCTCAAACACAACATCGTCAATGACGGTTTCTTCCGATTGCACACTGTCGGGAATCTTTGTTTCTTCAGTATCGTTCATAGCCGCATTCTAGCAAGTATTCCCTCTCCTGCAAATATGCCACCCTGCTACTCTGCATCATTTGACAGATACAGTATAAAGATTTAAAGTAGTGGAAATTATTCGCTATGTATTTTACACAACTTTTTGAGCTAGCCACGACGCAACAGCTCATGGAAATTTTTGAAGTATCTCATACTGAGATCTCGGTATGCCTTGAAGGATTACTTCCCCCAGAATCGTATCAGGAAATTCTTCGTGAAGCTTCTGACAGAGAGAAAATACTTTTTTGTTTCGGGAAAAATAACAATACGGTGAACACACTTGATGCAGCTCAAGTCATGGGGATACTTCTCCACGAGGAATTTGACAACGAGGACAGGAACAGCTTGTTCTCGTTGAAAAAAGACAAGGGGAAGATCTGGATAGTACGAGAAGATAAAATGGTGCAAACAATTCGCCGAACACAAGCAATCGAAACATTGGCCTAAGCCAAAAACATCGGCCCCAACACTGTTTGGGGTCGATTTTTTATACCCGTTAGAGGCCGATCACCTGCCGCAACACACCCAAAAGATTGCTTGACTTTTTACCCCCGTGGTGGTATACTCCTAGTTGCAAAGAAGTTGGGTTCGAAAAGAGTCGATTTGAAGAGCAGACTACATTTGTATTTAAAAGCTAGACACAATCTTATGACAGGAACAATCAAAAAGCTCACTGACAAAGGTTTCGGTTTCATCGCTTCGGAAGAGCTTGCAAAAGACATCTTCTTCCACAGCAAGAACCTCGTAGGCGTCATGTTTGACGAACTTCGCGAGGGAGAGGCCGTCTCATTTGAGACAGAAGAGTCGCCAAAAGGCATGAA
>CAIQBF010000091.1 GCA_903869975.1 uncultured bacterium
AGGTGGGAATTGGTGCCAAGACGGGTATCCTGATATTGCTTACCGTCAAAGGAGATATTCCTGAAGATGGAGGAGTTACTATCTTCGATACTGTTGGTGGCAAGCGATTTTTCAGCGCTCTTCCTATTTCGTTTTATTACCGCTTTCAGAACGGCGGTGGTGATCGTATTTTGCCTTCCGGCGATGTGGTGATCAAGAACACGATCGGCATTACCTCGAAGCGTATTCCAGGTAACCCCGTAGAAGGTAACATTTTGCCGAGAAGCACTCGCAAATTCACAACTCATTGGGTTGGCCGTGATGGAGACACTGGTGTCGTGCCTTCCGGATTTTTTGCTGCTGCGAACTACCAATTCCACAATTTTGCTTTCGGTAAATATTCAGCGCATTTGAAACTTACGTATGGTTCGAAAGGACTTACAACCGATTCTGTTGTGCGCGTATTCGTATTCCCATGGCAGCTTCTCGTTCTCGTCATTGTTATCTTGACCGCGATATTCTTCGGTATCAAAACAGCTCTCTACCATTACAACAAATGGGTGATCGGCAAGGCTGAGGCCATGCTTGAAGAAATCGAAGAGCGAGAGGAACAGGAAGATATTGCCGCTGGTCGTCCTGTGCAGCATCACTTCCACCATCACGATACACATCCGGACGAACACTCTAAGTAATTGTTTGGTATACTCAATCACATAATGCGCTCAGTAGCTTCATTCACTGGTCTCTGTGCTCTTGTCGCTCTCTCTGCGGTTATTTTCTTTCCGCGTCCTTCCGAGGCCGTGGTGTGTAATCCGCCGACAGTAATTACTGGCTGTACTATGAGTGACTCTGACAATCTTGTCATATCTGCTACTGTCGTTGCGACTACTCCAACCATCACTCCACCGACCGTAACAACGAGCCCCGCAGCTGATGGTATTACTGAAACCACCGCTACGATATACGGTACGGTACAGAGTCTTAATAACGATACGAGTGCCGATACATTTGGATTTACCGGCAGCTTCGGTTCACCGGTAAGTGTGGCTGGATCTACTTCGACGGTGCCGTACACATTTTCATATGCGTTCACAGGTCTTACTTGTGGAACGGTCTATACGTACACGGCAGGTGCAAGCAACAGCGCGGGTCCGAGTACGGGCACGGCATCCAATTCGTTTACAACGACTTCGTGTGCTGCGCCGATTCCGGTATTGTCTCCAGGGGGCGGCGGTACGGTAACCACTACGACAGTGAACTTCAGTGGTCTTGCATATCCTGGTGCCCGAGTGACGATTCTTGAGGATGGAAAGATTATCGTTCAGAGTATCGCTGGTGGCGATGGACGATTCGTTGCGACGACTGCCGGTATTATGTCGGGGTCGTATGTGTTCTCGGCATATGCGGAAGATTCGCGCGGGGATTTTTCCTCGACGTATTCATTTCCGTTCCAGATCAATGCGAGTTCGATCGTGAATATTCGCGGTATCTTTCTTTCGCCGACCATCGTGGCAGACAAGCTTTCTGTTAAGCAAGGCGAAGACATACTTCTCTCGGGCTTCTCCGCTCCAGGTGCTGCGGTGAGTATTGATCTTGGCTCTCCATCTGGTTCACGGAGTTATTCTGCGGTAGCCGATACTTTTGGGGTCTATCGCTTGAGTGTAAATACCGGACTGCTTGCTCCGGGTTCGTATGTGGTGCGTGCGCGAGCTTCGCAGGGAGGCGTGGTAAGTCCTGATAGCAAGCGAATATCGTTTATCGTGACATATGGAAAGACCATTATTAAGAAGCCTGGTATCGAATCTGACGGTACGTGCTATAGCTTGCGAGGAGATATCAATTGCGATGGACGAGTGAATATTATCGATTTCTCCATCATGAAGAGCTGGTATCGTAACCGAAAGCCGCAGCCGCGCGTGGATCTCAATAGCGACGGTGCTGTCGATCTCGCAGACTTTAGTATTTTGTCGTCCAACTGGACTGGCTAATATCTCATATGCAAAACACACTACGATATAGCTATATATTCTCGCTCACCATCTTCGTTACATTTGTGACGGTATTTTTTGCGGCTACACCGCGCGTGGAGGCGGCAGCGTTCTCATTTCGTACGTCGACAGCCGTCGTGCATCAAGGTCAGGAAGTGCACGTGGATATCCTGCTTGATCCTGAGGGTGAGACGATAAATACGGTGAGTGTCACTGGTACGCTTCCCGAACATTTGGTTTTCGGCGGCTTTGATGACAGTGCCTCTATTGTTTCATTTTTTGTAGATGATCCTAAAGTAACCTCGTCGGGAAATCAGTTCACATTTTCGGGAATCATCCCGGGAGGATTTTCTGGGTTGATCGATCCGTTTGCGCCGAGTGTTCGTAAGCCAGGAACGCTCATGCGCCTGATATTTACGGGGAAGACGCCTGGTGTTGGCCGTTCGGATCTTGTCGGCGTTGAAGCATATCTTAACGATGGGGAAGGCATGCGCGCAAAAGTAGTAACCGGCTCACTGAATCTGCTGGTGGATGGACTGCTCGACTGGCTTCCGATTGCCGATATTCCCGATACCACGCCGCCGCTTCCGTTTACACCGGTGGTTACTCGGGATTTTCTGCTGTTCCAAAACGACTACGTGCTTATCTTTAATACAAAGGACAAAGAGTCGGGTATCAATCACTATCAGGTCAAAGAAGGTTCGGGTGTATGGACGAGGGCCGTGAGTCCGTATGTATTGACCGACCAGACTCTTTCCGAGGATGTCTGGGTCAAGGCAGTAGACCGTGCTGGCAACGAGCGAATCGAGGTTGTTCGTGCTCGAGCGCGTACTCCTGCTAATATGCGCACTGTTGGGGTGATTGTCGGCGTTGCAATTCTTCTTGCTTTCATTATTATGTTGATACGTCGACACAGACAGTCTGGACGCTAATTCTTATTTTATATGCATATTTTAAACGCCGTCCTTATTATTATCGGTCTCGCTCTTTTTGAAATTGTTTCGAGTATCGACAATGCTGTTATTAACGCTGAAGTGCTTCAGACGATGAGTCCTCGAGGGAGACGCTGGTTCCTTTTGTGGGGTTTTTTGTTCGCGGTATTTATGGTTCGCGGAATGCTTCCGTGGGTTATTATCTGGGCAACAAATCCAGCACTCGGACCGATTGGCGCTTTGACTGCTACTTTCTCAAATGATCCTGTTGTAGCTGAGTCTATCGCACGCTCTGCTCCACTCCTTCTTGCTGGTGGTGGTATTTTCTTGGTATTTCTTTTCCTTCATTGGCTCTTTCTTGAGAAGAAAAATATTGGCTTGCGACATGAGCATTTCTTTTTGCGTAATGGAATTTGGTTTTATGCGCTCGTGTCTATTATCCTCGCGGTAGTTGTTTGGTATGCACTCAAAACGGATCCGATTATGGCTTTCGGTGCGGTTATTGGATCGACGGTGTTCTTCATAATGCACGGGTTTAAGCAAAACGCAGAAAAAGCGGAAGAAGAACTTATTCACGGCAAACTGCCACGTTCTGACTTGTCTAAAATTTTGTACCTGGAAGTTATCGATACTTCGTTTTCGATAGACGGAGTTCTTGGTGCATTTGCGTTCACTTTTAGTGTGCCGTACATCTTGATCGGTAACGGTATTGGTGCGTTTGTCCTTCGCGAACTTACCGTACGCAATATTGAAACGATCAAGAAATATGCGTTTCTTAAGAACGGCGCGATGTACGCGATCGGTGTCCTCTCGATCATTATGGTCGCGGGCGCGTTCGGTCACCATATACCAGAATGGATATCTCCGGTTTCGATGTTCGCTATTATCGGATTCTTCTTCTGGAAATCAAAACGTCATATTAAGAAGCAGGCTGCTCTTTAAGACATGGAAACATTTGATCTTTTCGCCGAGTCTAGAGTCCCTGCGACGATTATTCATGTCGTTTCTGTTGTTGTCGGCATGGGTGCCGCGCTTCTTTCTGACATCCTTTTTAATTTTTATGCAAAGGATAAGCGGTTGAATAAAACAGAGCGATCAACGTTGGAAATTTTTTCGCGTATTGTATGGATCAGCCTTGTCGTGATTGCGGTCTCAGGAATGTTTGTATTCATGAGCGATCCCGTAAAATATCTCCTCTCAGACAAATTCCTTGCGAAGATGACGATCCTCGGCGTGCTTCTTATAAACGGCTTCGTGCTTAATGCGTATGTTTGGAAGCGCCTTTCGAGACCGGGATTTTTTACTGCGAAAAGGGAATCAGGCACTCGCAAGATTGCTTTTGCCGGTGGAGCTGTCTCTGTCGTGTCGTGGCTTTCGGTCTGCGCGCTTGGCGTTATGGATTCCGCTCTGGTTTCGTATATCGTGATTATGGGAATCTATGTGGGAATTGTTGTTTTTGGTATCCTGACAGCCCTTTTTATGGAAAACAGGGAATTCGAGCAGTCTAAAACATAGGTTGAAAAAAGGGCTCTTTTCCCGTATACTCCCTCCATGGATACTATTCTCATCTTGGATTTTGGAGGTCAGTCGTGCCATCTTATCTCTCGTCGTTTGCGCGATTTTGGGGTCTACGCTGAGGTGCTTCCGTCGGATTATTCGGCAGCACAGGTCATGGCTCGCCCGGAAGTAAAGGGAATCATTCTCTCTGGCGGCGCCCGTTCGGTATACGAGAAGAATGCACCCGAATTTGATCCAGCAATCTTTGCGCTCAAGATGCCTATTTTTGGTATTTGTTATGGACACCAACTTCTTGCAAAAGAACTCGGGGGTACGGTTACGCCAGGAGAGGTCGGCGAATATGGACCGCAGGTACTTACCGTTCTCAAAAAGTCTGGCATTTTTTCGAAGCTTGGCGTCAAGCAGAAAATTTGGATGAACCACAAAGATATCGTTACGAAAGTACCGAAAGGATTTACCGTGATCGGAAAGACTTCTCACAAGACGCAGGTCGCGGCATACTCGTCAAAGGACAACATGCGTTCGGGTGTACAGTTCCATCCTGAGGTCAGTCATACTGAGCACGGTGATGACATGCTCAAGAATTTTGCGCTTACTATCTGTAAAGCAAAGCCGACGTATTCATCGGCGAATCTTTTGAAAGATACTATCAAAGAAGCTCGGGATACAATGGGCGCTGAACGTGCAGTCATTGGTCTCTCAGGAGGCGTGGATTCTTCTGTGGCTGCTGCTCTCGTGGCACGTGCTATCGGCGAGCAGCTTACTGCTGTGTATGTGGATACCGGGCTCATGCGTGAAGGTGAGACTACGTATCTCCGGAAAGCATTCGGCGACAAGGGACTCAAGCTCATCATTGTCGATGCTGCTGAGGAGTTCTTTGGTGCGCTCAAAGGAGTGACTGATCCTGAGGAGAAGCGCAAGATTATCGGAACGCTTTTTGTACGCATCTTTGAACGTGAGGCCAAGAAAGCCGACGCTCAGTGGCTCATTCAGGGTACGATCTATTCAGATCGAATTGAGAGTGGTCTTACAAAACATTCTTCCAATATCAAAAGCCATCACAACGTCGGTGGTCTGCCGAAAGATCTCGGACTCAAGCTCTACGAGCCGCTCCGTGATTTGTACAAGGACGAGGTCCGCACGCTCGCAAAGACACTCAAGCTTCCAAAAGAAATCACTGATCGTCAGGTATTCCCGGGACCAGGTCTTGCTATTCGCATCATCGGCGAGGTTACCCGCGAACGCGCAGAGATTGTGCGCAAAGCCGGGCACATCATCGAAAGCGAACTTATGGGTACCAAACACTGGAAAGATATCTGGATGAGTTTCGGAGTATTTCTTCCGGTTCAATCTGTCGGTATCTCGGGCGATGAGCGTTCATACAAGCATCCGCTCGTGCTTCGTATTGTCGAGAGCCGTGATGCGATGAGTGCAAACTTCGCCAAGCTTCCGTACGAAATTCTTGAGAATATCTCTACTCGACTCACGAATGAAATCAAGGAAATCAACCGTGTCGTCTATGACATCACGAACAAGCCGCCAGCAACCATGGAATGGGAATAGAAAAAACAACACAACCAGCTTTCAGTTTTAAGCGCATCATGCGCCACGTATGGCCTGACATGCGTCTCTCCCGCGGGCTTCTCGCGGGATTGCTGTTTGTATTCACGATCCGTATTTCAAACGATATTATTCGTCCGCTTTTCTTTAAGCGAATCATCGATATTCTTTCCTTTGCGGAAGCGGATAGGCTAGCTTCGGCGCAACAGCTTCTCGTACTCGTTGCTATTATTGCAAGTCTCAACGTTGCTTCGGCTGGGCTTGGGCGCTTGTCCAAATACATGCATCTTCTGTTTGAGGTCAAAGTTATCGAGCGGCTCCGCAATTCGACGTTTGCAAAGATCGAGAGGCATTCGCAGACATTTTTCAGTAATACATTTGCTGGAAGCCTTGTAACCAAGAGTCGTCGATTTGTCGGCGCTTTTGAGTCCATGTTCGATGTGTTTATCTACAACATGTGGAATGTGATGGTAGTGATTGCAGGAGCGCTCATTGTGCTTGTGCAGGAGTCTCCCGAGATTGCGGCAATACTCTTTGTATGGATGGTCGTTTTCGTTGCGATCGTATCATACTGCGTGCATTTGAAAGTGCGCTACGACCTTGAGGAAGCACGGTTTGATTCAAAGATCGGCGGACGCTTGGCCGATGTGTTCGGTAACAATGTTGCCGTGAAGACCTTTGCGTCGGATGAACGCGAGGCGACTTCTTTTGCTCGACTTGTACACGACGCGGCGGGGAAGATGCGAAAAGCGTGGTTTTTCGGCAATAAGATCGACGGTATTCAGGCGATTTTGGTGGTTGTCGCACAAGGTGTTCTTTTGTATTCCATGATCAAACTTTGGATTGCCGGAACTATTTCTACCGGCACCGTCGTGCTTACTCAGACGTATATGGTAATTATTTTTGATCGCATGTGGGATCTCGGCAATTCGCTGACGAAATTCATGAAGAGCGCTGCCGATATGCAGGAGATGGTGGATATTTTTGAGACACCGATTGATATTCGTGATCCGGCGAATCCGGAACCGTTGCGGGTTATGCAGGGAGGTATTCGTTTTGCTTCGGTTGGCTTTTTGTATCCGAATGGCAAGACTGTTTTTTCAGGTCTGAGTTTTGCTATCGCGCCGGGAGAGCGAGTGGGTCTTGTCGGGCGATCTGGTGCCGGAAAGTCGACCATTACAAAACTATTGCTGCGATTCAACGATGTAACCTCTGGCGCTATTTTGATCGATGATCAGGACATCCGTGCGATTAGTCAGAATGACCTGCATCGGACTATTTCATACGTGCCGCAGGAGCCGGTGCTTTTTCACCGTACGCTTCGCGAAAATATTTCATATGGAAAACCAGACGCGACCATGGAAGAGATTATGGAAGCAGCTCACCGCGCGCATGCGCATGAGTTTATCGGTGAGCTTGAGCATGGCTATGATACGTACGTGGGTGAGCGAGGAGTGAAGCTTTCTGGCGGTGAACGTCAGCGTATTGCTATTGCCCGCGCTATTCTTAAGGATTCGCCGATCCTCGTTCTTGATGAGGCGACCAGTGCACTTGATTCCCATTCTGAGGCGAGAATCCAAGATGCCTTCGGCGAACTGATGCGTGGCAAGACGACTGTTGTGATCGCGCACCGACTTTCAACTATTCAAAAAATGGACCGAATTATTGTGCTTGATGCAGGAGCGATCGTAGAGGAGGGGGCACACGACGAGCTTCTTGCGCGAGTAGGAGGTATTTATCGCGAAATGTGGCATTTGCAGGCCGGCGGGTTTATTGCTGCCTAATAAAGAGTGAATTTGGCGAGGGGTGCACAAGGGTTTTGCCAGGCAACCCCTGTCTGGCCTGAGGGCCAGCGGGGCCGCTCGGCGCCGAGCGCCTGCGCGAGGCCTGTTCAAAACCCCTGTGCGCCCCTCGCCAAATTACCCGTTTTAGTGTATAATCACGCCCGTTAAACTATTTATAACTAACTCATAAAGTATGACCAATCCATTCGAGAATGCATTGATGCAGCTCAAGCGTGCTACCGCAGTTCAGGCGTTTCCAGAGGCTTTTATGAAGCAGATTAGCGTGCCGAACCGCGAGGTCCGCATTAGCATTCCTGTTGTCATGGACGATGGTTCAACACAGGTGTATGAAGGGTATCGCGTCGAACACAATAACGCTCGCGGTCCATACAAGGGAGGTATTCGCTTCCACCATGATACTGATATCAACGAGGTAAAGGCGCTCGCGTTTTGGATGGCTCTGAAATGTGCCGTTGCAAACATTCCGATGGGTGGAGGAAAAGGCGGCATTACTGTCGACCCTAAGAAGCTCTCTAAGACCGAACTCGAGAAGCTTTCTCGCGGTTGGGCACGAGGTATGTCCGATATTCTCGGACCTAAAAAAGATGTTCCAGCTCCGGACGTAAACACGACTCCTGAGATCATGACATGGATGAACGACGAGTACATGAAGATCTCTGGTGATACCACTGGCGCGACATTTACCGGCAAGCCACTCAATGCTGGCGGTTCTGAGGGTCGTGGAGCAGCAACAGGTATGGGCGGATGGTACGTCTTCCAAGCGCTCCGCGAAAAGTACAACATCCAGCCAGGTTCAACGGTTGTTATTCAGGGATTTGGTAACGTTGGCGGTCATGCAGCGAATATCTTTTCGGCAAACGGCTACAAGGTTATCGCAACCTCTGATTCAAAGGGCGGTATCGTCAAAGAAGATGGTCTTGATATTGCGGCTCTTGAAAATTGGAAGAAAGAAAAGGGGACACTCTCTGGCTTCCCTGGTTCACGTGATCTTACGAACGCAGAACTTCTCGAACTTCCATGCGATATCTTGATTCCGTCAGCGCTTGAAAACGTTATTACGTTTGATAATGCTCCCCGCATCAAGGCGAAATTTGTCCTCGAGCTTGCAAACGGTCCGATCACTCCTGAGGCAGACGAGATTCTCTATGACCGCGGTATTCCTGTTGTGCCAGACATTCTTGCGAACTCTGGTGGAGTAACTGTCTCTACTTTTGAGTGGGATCAGAACCTTAAGAATGAACACTGGAGCGAGGAGATGGTGAATGCCAAACTCCTTGAGATTCTCAATCGTGAGTCTATCGCTATCTATGAAAAATCAGTTGCTGCGAAGACAGACCTTCGCCGTGCTGCGTTTATCGTAGCACTTGAGCGTCTTGCGAAAGCGATGGGGTACTAGTACTCCGAACTCGTGCACTAAAAATACAAAATACCTTTTTGAAAAGGCAACTCCTGTCTGGCCTGCTGGCCAGCGGAGCCGCTCGGCGCCAAGCGCCTGCGCGAGGCCTTCTTCAAAAAGGTATTTTGTATTTTTAGTGCACGAGTTCATTTTGTTCTCTGTGCTATAATCTCAAAGAGATACGCCATGGCTCGAGCAAACAAAATCCAGATAATCAAATACGCTCCGCCGCCGCTTGAACTTCCTGTCTACGGCAAGATGGATCCTTCGGAGGTTTCTTTTATTGGGCGCACGAACTACGTGGCCTCACTTGAAGAAAAGAAATTCCTTTTCGGTATTAAGCGCGCGGATCGTCGTCGCCATTTGTATATTATCGGGAAATCAGGAGTAGGGAAATCCAAGCTCCAAGAGCTTTTTGTGCGGCAGGACATTGCATACGGTCACGGTGTCTGTGTGATCGATCCGCACGGCGAATTTATAGACGACATTCTCGTGTCTATTCCTGCGAACCGTATCGACGATGTGTGTATTATTGATCCGTCTGATGTCGAGTATCCGGCTTCGTTCAATCCGCTTCAAAACGTTGATCCGACATTCAAGCATCAGCTCACGCAAGGTCTTATTGAAGTGCTCGAAAAGCAATTCGGTGCCAACTGGACGCCGCGCCTTGAGCACGTGTTTCGCTTCACGACGCTTGCTCTCCTCGACTATCCGCATGCGACGATGCGCGGCATGATTAGCATGCTTACCGACCGCAACTATCGTCAAAAAGTGGTGGAATATATCGAGGACGACATGGTCAAACGTTTCTGGGCTATCGAATTTGCTGATTGGTCCGAAAAATTTGATACCGATGCGATTATTCCGCTCGTGAACAAACTCGGACAATTTCTTTCTGATCCGATGCTCCGAAATATCTTCGGGCAGAAGACAAACAAGATTAACATCGAAGAGATGATGAATACGCAGAAAATTCTGCTCATCAATCTTTCAAAGGGAAAGATTGGCGAAGAGAACTCATCGTTCTTTGGTGCGATGTTTTTGACCAAGATCAAACAGGCTGGTATGGCGCGTGCAAAAATCGAAGCCAAGGATCGCAAAGATTTCTATTTGTATGTGGATGAGTTCCAGAACGTGGTAACGGATACGTTTGAGAACCTGCTTTCTGAGGCGCGTAAATATGCGATCAATCTTACGATGGCTCATCAGTATGTTGGGCAGATTCCCGAAAAAATCGAGGCCGCCGTGCTCGGTAACGTAGGATCTATCATTTGTTTCCGTGTGGGAGGCGACGATGCGGTGAAGCTCAAGCCTGAGTTTGCGCCGATCTTCGATGTGAAAGATATGATCAATCTCGGTGTGGGAGAATTCTATATCAAGATGACTATTGATGGAGAATCATACGATCCCTTTTCCGCCGAGACACTCAAGGTGTTGCCGCCGCCATACCCATCGAGCCGCGACAAGATCATCGCCTCATCGCGCCGCAAATTCGCCATTACAGCCGAGGACGCGAAGCGCCTGATCGCGGAAGAGGAATCCACTATTATTCGTAGCGCTCAGGAGAAGGCTGCGATCACGCGTGCGGGGCGCAACGAAACATCCAGCAAGGGAACTGTCGCGACTGCTGCATCGGCTTCAATTCAAGATGTTGCTGAACCGTTAATATAAGGTATTTATGTACCGAAATATCGAAGCTTTAGGTACTCGCGAGAAGCGCAAGAGTATCCTGATTTGAGATCCGCCTAGCGACGAGCGTGATCCCCTGTGATATACTTTCCTATATGGATTTTCTCCCGGATGGAGTAGCCTTCAATAAGAACATCACCTACCTCGCGAAGACAAACTTTCGCGCGCAGGAACAGGTGTTCGGTATCAAGCGTAAAGATCGTCGCCAGCACATGTACGTGCTCGGAAAATCCGGCTCCGGTAAATCCGTACTGCTCGGCAACATGATCGTTCAGAACATCTGGAACGGTGAGGGTGTGTGTGTCATCGATCCGCACGGCGAGCTCGTTGAAAGCGTACTTGCGACTATTCCGGCGCACCGCGTCAAAGACGTCGTGTACTTCAATCCAGCCGACACGGATTACCATATCGGATTCAACGTTCTTCAAGTGGACGATCCCAAATACAAACACCTTGTGGCCTCGGGTCTCATGGGAATCTTTACCAAGATCTGGGCCAATGCTTGGAGTGCCCGTATGGAATACATTTTGAACAATGCTATTCTTGCGCTTGCTGATACTCCCGGCTCGACACTGCTCGGTATTCCGCGCTTGCTCGTGGACAAAGATTATCGCCAAGTGGTGATCAACAACCTCAAAGATCCGGTGATCAAGGCGTTCTGGATTCACGAATATGAAAACTGGCGCGATCAGTATCGTAACGAAGCAATTGCTCCAATTCAAAACAAGGTCGGACAATTCCTGTCGACCTCTATTGTGCGTAATGTCGTCGGTCAGGCCAAGTCCACCATCGATCTTTTTGACATGATGAACTCAAGCAAGATATTCCTTGTGAATGTCTCGAAAGGCCGCATTGGTGAAGACAACTCGGCGCTTCTCGGAGGTATGATCATCACGAAGCTGCAGCTTGCAGCTATGGAACGTGTGCGTATTCCAGAAGATGATCGTAAAGACTTCTATCTCTACGTGGACGAATTTCAAAACTTCGTGACTGATGCGTTTGCTTCGATTCTTTCCGAGGCTCGCAAATACCGTCTCAATCTGACGCTTGCCCACCAGTATATTGCGCAGCTCGTCACCAAGGATTCTGAAGCTGTGCGTGATGCTGTATTCGGTAACGTCGGAACGATGATTATTTTCCGCGTGGGAGCTGCTGATGCTGAATTCCTCGAACAAGAATTTGAGCCGGAATTTATGGTGCAGGATATGGTGAATCTGCCAAACTATACGATCTACCTTAAGCTTATGGTTGACGGTGTGACATCGCGTCCATTTTCTGCCAAGACATTGCCGCCATATAAAATTCCAATCAATAGTACGGTCGCGCAGGACATTATTGAATCATCGCGTTCCCTTTATGCTCGTCCGCGAGACCTTGTGGAAAAGGAGATCAATGATTGGTCTGGAATGCTCGTTGGGCTTGAGCAAGAGGGGAAGTTTAAGGCAGTGTGTTCGTCGTGTGGGAAGGAGACTTCTGTACCGTTCGAACCGGAGGCTGGCCGTCCGGTGTATTGTAAGGAGTGTATTGCCAAGATAAAGTCGGGTGAAATGCGACCACTCAAAGGTACACGTTCAGAGAGTTTGAAGCCTCAGTCATATGCGGCTCTTGCGAACCTTGGTATTGAGTTTGCCGCTGAGGCTGTGCAGACGAATACACCTCGTCCGAATCCTTCAGTAGCTTCGCGTCCAAATCCTATGCGACCACAGGCCCCAGTCTCGCCATCGATCGCTACCTCAAAAGCTTCGACACCGGCCCCGGTCAAGAGTTCTGCCTCTCGTGTGCCGCCTCGGGCGCCTGCGCCGGTAGCGCAAGATTCGAAACCATCTCCTGCACCGAGTACTCCTCCTGCGCGTTCATTTAGGCCTTCGCGTGACCGTAAGGGTCCAGATCATGACGGGCTTCAAAGTATTTTGAGGCAAGCTCTTGGTGACGCACTCAACAAGAATGATACTGGTGCAAAAATGCCGCAAAAAGTAGAAGAAACTACTTCAAAAGTTCCTAGCGAGGAGCGCAAGACTATTTCACTTGCATCGCTCAAGAAACCTGAATTGCCTGAAGGGGAGACGTCTCGATTTACGGCAAAGACCGCATCTGAGGAGCGTGTTTCTGCTCTCCAGAGCGCTATCGCTCGAGCTTCAACTTCTCGTGTAGTTGAAATTCCTGTCGCTCCTGTCACCCCCGTTGTCCCTATTACTCCTGCCGTAACCATTCCTGAACCGCTGAAACCACTACCACCCGCAGCGCCCGAAACACCCATCACTTTCGCCATCCCTAAACCTGCGTCGATACAGCCGGAACCTGTCGTGCGCGAAGCTTCTCTCGCGCCCGCTATTCCGATTGTGACGACGTTTGTTCCGGTTCCGCCTGCTCCGATACCACAGCCGACGCCGTCCGTAATTCCTGAACCACAACCCTCGATACAGCCAGTCTCTCCAAAGGAAGATGTTTCTACGCCACCAGTTTCTGAGGCTCCAAAGAGCGATGAAAAAAAGGCAGAAGAAACTCGGTCCGATACTCCGGATAGTTTTGCGCCGAAACGCGTGCGCGAAGTCCCGGAAGATATTCTGCGGAAAGTTCTGAACGAATAATTATTCACTGAAGCTTCTCGTTCTTTACATGCAGTATACAAAGGTGCGTATTTTTGTGCGCGTTGGGTTCTTTCTTGTGCTGTTTTTCTGTTCACAGGTTCTTCTTACTTCAGCTGCCGCGAGTGGTTTGGTTATCAATGAAATAATGTACGATCCTTCCGGCACAGACACAAGCCGGGAATGGATTGAGGTTCGAAATACTGGTACGAATGATACGGATCTCGATGGACATTTCTTCTTGAGTGATGGGATTGGGAGTTCTCGTCATTCGCTATCTCCGCAAGGTGCAAGTGTTATTCCCGCAGGCGCGTATGCTGTGATCGTGCAGGATGTGAGCGCGTTTGAGGCCGATTACCCCTCATATTCCGGCCTTATTTTCGATAGTAGCTGGAGCGGTCTTACGGCAAGTGCTGGTAAAACGCTTGCGGTTATTGATGCAGAAGGTACCGTGTTTGATCAGGTTTTGTATGATCCTTCTATTGGGGCGACGAACGATGGAAATTCGCTCCAGCAGAAAGACGATGGATCGTGGATCTCTGCGAGTCCTACGCCGGGTGCCGCGAACGCTTCAGCTGTTCCCAAGGTGGATGATACTGATCCTAGCCACGAAACAAATACCGAAAATCCTGGTACGGGTTCAGCGTCGAATACTACTACCACTTCTTCAAATGTCGCTGCTCTCCCAAAAACAAAAACTGCTCCTGCCGCCCCTCCACGCATGCAGGCCAATCTTGTCGTGCCAAAATCTGGTGTCGTCGGTATTGCAATCGCGGTATCTTCGAAAGTTCTGGGTTTCGAGGGAGAGCAGCGTACGTACGGTGTTTCGCACTTTGCCCTCGGTGACGGCTCGGCTCGTGAAGGAACGGGAGCGGAGATTTTTGAACATACCTACGAGTATCCAGGAACATATGTGATTACGTTTGAGTATCGGTCATATCCATACTCTCGCGATCCTGACATAACCGCGCGTGCGGTAATCGAAGTTTCCGCGTCTGCTGTTATTGTTTCAAAAGTGAATGCTGACGGGTCAATTGAAATTTCGAACAAGGGTAAGACCGAAGCCGATCTCTCTGGATGGGCGATGCAGTCAGTCGAAGGACTTTCGGCTGGTCTAGCGCCGTTTCGTGTTCCGTCTGGAACGATTATATTGCCCGGTAAGTCTGTTACGTTTCCGGCTCGTGTTACTAGTATGGCTCACGCTACGATTTCCGAGCCGCTTGCGCTCTTGCTGCCATCAGGCGTTGTTTCGGTTTTGTATAATGATGCAATTGCGGCCGTACCAGTATCTGCTGCTCCGAGTGTTCGGGTTGCTCAAAGTGCGCGCGCTGTTGAGAGTACTCCTCGTGTTGCAAGCGTTGTGGAATCCATCGCCGCTATCGATTATTCACCAAAAGAAATACCGCCTCTTCCTCCGCAAAAAGGGAAATCTCTCGTTCCGTTTGCGCTCGCTGGTATTGGCGTGATGGCGGGGTCTATTATCGCTCTCCTCAAATTTGGAGTTTTCCGGAAGATTTCGCGTGGGGAGGCGGTACCCGTTGCCGAAATCGAAAAAACGGTTATAAAAGAAGAACCTACCGCCGAGACTATCCGAATACTCGATCAGTAGTATACTAGCCGAATGACGAAGGATGAGAAACTCGCCGCGCTCCATGATAGATGGGCCACGAATAATACCTGCGAGCTTAAAGCAACTGCTACGCGGCATGTTCCTGGCGCTGGTCCGGCTTCTGCTCGAATTGTATTCATTGGAGAAGCTCCGGGTAAGCGCGAGGATGAACAGGGGATACCCTTCGTTGGCGCAGCAGGGAAGTTCCTCGGCGAGATGCTCGAGAGCATCAAGCTTCGCCGTGAGGATGTGTATATTACAAACATCGTAAAGTACCGTCCTCCGGACAACCGTGACCCCGAACCTGAAGAAAAGGAAGCCTGCGCGGCTTGGCTGTATGAAGAGCTCAACCTTATTCGCCCAAAACTTATTGTTTTCCTGGGACGGCATGCCATGCATGATTTCTTTCCTAATCTCAAGATTTCGGACGTGCACGGCACGCTGGTTCACCAGCGATTCGACAAAATTCATACCGAATATTTCTTGCCGCTGTATCATCCAGCGAGCGCCCTTTACAATGGTGCCTTGCGGGGGACACTCCAAGCAGATTTTGCGCGCATTCCGTTGATTTTGGACAAAATAACAAAGAATGGTACCGTAGATGCATATGGAAATGAAAAACTCGCTGCCGAAGATCAAGAAAATTAATACGATCGTGA